>SLQK01000125.1 GCA_007131525.1 Nitriliruptoraceae bacterium
AACACCTCCGCCGCGGTCAAGGCCGCCTCCGACATCACCTGCACCTCCTCCAACGCCGTCGAGGTGGTCCGCTCGCTCGGCACGGACAAGGTCATCTTCATCCCCGACCGCTACCTCGGTGCCTGGGTCGCCTCCCAGGTGCCCGACATCGAGGTGGTGACCTACGACGGCGCCTGCGAGGTCCACGAGCGTTTCACCGGCGCGGAGGTCGAGGAGCTGCGGGCCCTGCATGACGGGGTCGCGGTGCTCGCCCACCCCGAGTGCCCGCCCGACGTGCTCGCCGCCGCCGACGTCGTCGGTTCCACCAAGCTGATGCACGACTGGGTCCGTGACCACCAGCCGACCTCGGTGGCGATGATCACCGAGTGCTCCATGGCCGACAACGTCGCCGCCGACGCGCCCGACACCGAGTTCATCCGGCCCTGCAACATGTGCCCGCACATGAAGCGGATCACGATCCAGAACATCCGCACCTCCCTGGAGACCATGACCCACGAGGTGATCGTCGATCCCGACACCGCCGCCCGCGCGCGTCGCGCGGTCGAGGCGATGCTGGCCGTCGCGTGATGACCTCGCCGCCGCCACCGTCCGGCGACCACCGGGCGGTGGTCGTCGGGTCCGGGCTGGCCGGGCTCACGGTCGCACTCGAGCTCGGTGGCTGCACGCTGGTGACGCGCACGGCACTTGGCGACGGCGCCAGCGCCTGGGCCCAGGGCGGCATCGCGGCGGCCATCGGCGCGGACGACGACCCCTCGCTGCACGCTGCCGACACCGTGGCGGTGAGCGCGGGGCTCGCCGACGTCGAGGTGGCACGGGCGGTCGCCGCCGGTGCGGCCGAACGGATCGGGTGGCTGGCCGCGCTGGCGGTGCCCTTCGACCGTGACCGCGACGGCGTCGCGCTCTCGCTCGGCCGGGAAGCCGGTCACCGCCGTCGCCGCATCGTGCATGCCGCCGGGGACGCCACGGGCGCCGCGGTCATGGCGCAGCTGCGCGCGGCGGTCGAGGCCCGCGACGACATCACCGTGGTCACCGACGCCCGGGCCGTGGACCTGCTCCACGACGGCGGACGGGTGACGGGGCTCGCGATCGAGCGAGACGGCCGTCTCGAGGTCCTGACGACCAGGGCCGTGGTGCTGGCCACGGGTGGGCTCGGCCACCTCTACGCCCGGACCACCAACCCGGCGATCGCGACCGGCGACGGGGTCGCGATGGCGCTCCGCGCCGGCGTGAGCGTCCGCGACCCGGAGTTCGTGCAGTTTCACCCCACCGCGCTGGCAACGAGCGCCGACCCGCTGCCCCTGGTCACCGAGGCCCTGCGTGGTGCCGGCGCGGTGCTCCGCGACCACGAGGGCCGGCGGTTCCTGGTCGACCTGCACCCCGACGCGGAGCTCGCCCCCCGCGACATCGTGGCCCGCGCCAACTTCGCGGCCGGCCGGCACGGTCCCGTCGTGCTGGATGCGACCCACCTCGGCGCCGACATCGAGCGACGCTTCCCGACGGTGGTCGGGCTGGTGCGGGCGGCGGGGCTGGACCCCTTCGCGCCGCTGCCGGTGACCCCCGCGCAGCACTACGCCATGGGAGGTGTCGCCACCGACCTCGACGGTCGCACCTCGCTCCCCGGGCTGTTCGCCTGCGGCGAGGTGGCCTCCACCGGCCTCCACGGGGCCAACCGCCTGGCCAGCAACTCCCTGCTCGAGGCGATGGTGGTGGCGCGGCGGGTCGCCGCCGTGATCGCCGGCAACACCCCGGCGGTCGCCGACCTCGGCCACGCCCGCACGCCCCGACGCCTCGCGGACCTCACGCTGCCCGGGGACGATGACCCGTCGGCGGTGGCGGAGCTGCGGCGGGTGATGTGGGAGCACGCCGGACCGATCCGCGACGATGAGGGGCTGCGTGCCGGTCTGGAGCAGCTCGGCGGGTTGCTGCCGTGCCTGGTTCCCGGCGCCGACGGACGGAACCTCGCGGTGCTGGCCGAGGTCGTGCTCCGTGCGGCGCTGGCCCGGACCGAGTCCCGTGGCGCCCACCACCGTCGCGATCATCCAGTGGTCGACCCCGCCCAGGCACGCTCGACCCTGCTCGATGCCACCACCGCGGCGCAGCTCGGGCCCCGGGCGACGCTCACCGCCACCACCTCGGTGTCGGCGGCGACGGCGGTGCCGGGTCGGAGGGCGCCGTGATCGTGCCGCTGCCCGCCCATGTGGTCGACGACCTGGTCCGGCGCACGCTGGCTGAGGACCTCGGTCTTGCCGGGGACGTGTCCACCGACACGGCGATCGCGGCGGGTGCCCACGGCGTCGCCGAGATCGTCGCGCGACACGCGGGCACGGTCGCCGGCCTGGACGTCGCGCTGGCGGTGTTCCCCGCCGTCGACCGGGCTGTGACGGCCGCTGCGCAGGTGGCGGAGGGCGACCGGGTCGGGGCCGGCTCCGTGCTCGCCCGGGTGCAGGGGCCGACCCGCGCGCTGCTGACCGGTGAGCGGGCCGCGCTGAACCTCCTGGGCCACGCGAGCGGGATCGCGACGGCCACCCGTGCGGTGGTGGACGCGGTCGCCGGCAGTGGGGCGCGCATCGTCGACACCCGCAAGACCACGCCCGGGCTCCGCGCGCTCGAGAAGCACGCGGTGCGGTGCGGTGGCGGCCACAACCACCGGTTCGGCCTGTTCGACGCGGTGATGCTCAAGGACAACCACCTCATCGCCGCCGGGGGCATCGCGCCGGCCGTGGCCGCGGTCCGGGCCCAGGTCGGCCACACCGTCCACATCGAGGTGGAGGTCGACCACCTCGGGCAGGTCCACGAGGCCCTGGCCGCCGGGGCCGACTCGATCCTGCTGGACAACCTCGGCGACGACGACCTGCGCACCGCCGTGGGGCTGGTCGCCGGGCGCGCGATCACCGAGGCCTCGGGCGGCATCACGCCCGAGCGTGCCGCCGCCGTGGCCGCAACGGGCGTGGACGTCATCTCGCTGGGGTGGCTGACCCACTCCGCGCCCCGCCTCGACGTGGCGTTGGAGCTGCTACCGAGCGACGGCTCGTAACGGCGCCGCTCCCGGCACCAGCCGGCCGAGGCTGCGTCACGCTGCGGCGTGCCATCCGGGCGCGCGACCGGGTGGGTGCTCGGGCGCGGGCCTGGGCGGGCGACCGGACGGGTGATCGGGCGCGGGCTTGGGCGCGCGACCCGGCGCGGGCCTGGGACGGCCCTGGGACGGGGCGGCGCGTCGAGCCGCCCTCACCGTGGCCGACACGGTGAGGGCTGCCCGCTCACCTCGAGCCGTGGAGCACCCGGAGGTTGCCCCCGGCCGGCATCAGGATCGTCGTGCGGCCGTCGTCCCAGGTGACCTCGATGCGCAGCGGCTCCTGGTCGAGCACCCGCTGGACGACACCCCGTCGGTGGGGTTGGTCGACCTTGTTCGACACGATCTCGATGGCGTCGCCCTGCGTGATCTTCATCGCAGCACCTCCCGTCGGCGTCGATGGGCGGTACCCGCCATGATAGATGCGCTGCACCGGCCGGGTCTGCCCCCGACGACGCCAACCGGGCGAACCGGCTCCCCGCCCGCTGGCCCCACACCCCGCCGCGCCGCCACACCGCTGGCCC
This sequence comes from Nitriliruptoraceae bacterium, assembly GCA_007131525.1. Taxonomy (GTDB): domain Bacteria; phylum Actinomycetota; class Nitriliruptoria; order Nitriliruptorales; family Nitriliruptoraceae; genus T1Sed10-7. The sequence goes on from SLQK01000125.1 coordinate 3,595, forward strand.
GCACCGCCTGACCGCGCCGCTGGCCCCACCACACCGCTGGCCCCCACGGCCTGACCGCGAGAAGCAGCCACTATCTGCTGCAACTCACGCCCGACCTCCATCTCGGCCGGGCCAGCCGCACATCGGGCGCGAGAACCAGCAGGTATCTGCTGCTTCTCGCGGTACCACCCGGCAGAGCGTCGCCCCGCCCGTCGGTTCGGGATCAGAGGTAGCGGTGGCCGACCTCCTCACCGCCGTCCAGGCCCGGACGTTCGCGCATCCGTGCGAGTTGCTGTTGGGCGGCGAGCTGCTGGGTGGCGATCGAGGCCTGGATACCGTGGAACAGCCCCTGCAGCCAGCCCGACAGCTGGGCCTGCATCACGCGCAGCTCGGCGCCCGTGGGGGTTCCGTCCGTCGGCTCGAGGCTCAGCTCGTCGAGCTCGGACTCCAGCTCGCCGGAGACGACCGCCCGAAGATCCTCGACGGTGCGGTTGTGGATGTCGGTGAGCCGTTGCCGGGCAGCCTCATCCAGTTCGGTCGTCTCGACCTCCGCCAGCAACGCCTGGACCGTCGAGGCGATACGCAGGAGCCGGGCCGGCTCCTCGATCCCGTCGCGGGTGTCCTGCTGCGCGGCGTGCTCGAGGGCGGTCACTGGGTGGGGCTCGTGCACGGTGGCGTCGGAGCCGGTCGCGGGCTCACGGTCGCCGGCTGCGGCGTGTGGCTGTGGCACGGTGGGCTCCCGGTTGCGGGGGCTGCGGGCGAAGCGGCCGGCCGATGTCACCCTCACCGGACGACGCTCGACCGCCTTCACCGAGCGAACGGCCCCGAGGCACCTCGACCGTCGAACCCCCAGCGTAGAGGCGACTGCGGGCTCGGATCGGCGCCGTTCGGACAGGTCGCGACGAGCATCCGGCCACCGTGCGACCCACCGTGGGCCGCCGGCCACCGCGCGACCCACCGTGGGCCGCCGGCCACGGCTGGCCACGGCCGCCCACCATGAACCCTTCGAGCGCCACCCCGACGTCGGTCCCTGCCCACCATCGGTCCGGACCCACCCTCGGTGCGTGCTGACCCACGATCGATCCTGGCTGACCCGTGACGGCGCAGCCGAACAGCCCCGGACGCGAGAAGCAGCCGACATCCGCTGCTTCTGCCCGACCGACGCTGCGAGATGGCGATGTCGGGGCCCGATCGCGGATGGATGCACGAGAACCAGCAACTATCGGCTGCTTCTCACGCGGAGGCAGGCACCGGGAGGGCACCGGTCGCGGGACGCCGGGGGCGCCGCCACGGGAGGCCACGGCGCGGCCCACGATCCGAGGATGTGGCGACCCGGCGTCAGCCGGCCAGCAGTCCGGCGAGGTAGCCGGCGAGGTAGCCAGTGATCAGACCGGCGAGGTGAGCCGGCCAGCAGACCGGCGAGGCGAGCCGGAGGACGGTGCCTCCGTGTGGCCAGGGTGGCGCGAGCCCCCCGCCGCCACCCAGTGACCCCGACCTCGACCGCGGCCGGGGGCAGGCGGTCAGGACGCCTTCGCGTCGTCCTCGACGTAGAGGTAGTACTCGGCGTCCTCCTCCTCCCAGTCCATCTCGACGACGTCCTTGGTGACCGCCGCCTTGCAGAACTGGAGGAACCCGGAG
>SLQK01000310.1 GCA_007131525.1 Nitriliruptoraceae bacterium
CCATGAAGGGGATGAAGACCACCAGGACCAGCACCGTCAGCCGCCAGGAGTAGGCGAGCATGACCAGGGTCGCCACCGTGAGCTGACCGACGCTGGTGATCAGGTTCAGGCCGGCCCACTGCATGAACCGGCTGATCTCGTCGATGTCGGAGGTCACCCGGGAGACCAGAGCCCCGCGCTGCTGGGTGGCCTGGTGCAGCATGGACAGGTCGTGGATGTGCCGGAAGGCGCGCACCCGCAGGTTCGACAGCGCCGTCTCGACGACCGCCGCGAGCCGGTAGTTCATGGCACCGCTGGCCAGGGCCGTGATCACCACGGCCGCGAAGGCGGCCAGCACGACCACCGCCACCGCATCGAGGTCCAGCCCGGCGCCGCCCTCCAGCCCGTCGTCGATCGTGCGTTGGATCGCGACGGGCACGATGGCCCGGCCCGCCGTCGCCAGCAGCGCCAGCAGCAGCGTGACCGCCAACCCCACCCGCAGCTCCGGCGAGAGCGCGAGCCCACGACGCAACGTCCGCCAGGCACCCTCGGGTTGGGCCGGTCGCACCGTCGGGCTCGGACGGGGCGTCGCCGCCTCGCGGTGCCGGCTCATCGGTCCGGCTCCGGTCCCGCCTCGTCGCCCGAGCGCTCCGCCGCCTCCCGCTCCCGCGCCGCCTCCTCGTAGGCGGTGACGAGGTGGCGGTACTCCTCGACCCGTGCCAGGAGCTGCTCGTGGCTGCCCCGGGCGGCGACACGGCCCTCGTCCACGAACACCACCTCGTCGGCGAGGGCGATCGAGCTCTGGCGGTAGGCCACCACGATCACCGTGGATGGCAGCGCCGCCTCGGCCAGCCCCATGAGGATGGCCGACTCGACGGCGGGGTCGACCGCGGAGGTGGCGTCGTCGAGGACCAGCAGCCGCGGGGAGCGGACCAGGGCGCGGGCCAGGGCGATCCGCTGCCGCTGCCCACCGGAGAGGGTCGCGCCGCGTTCCCCCACCACGGTGTCGTAGCCCGCCTCCAGGGCGGTGATGAACCCGTGGGCCTGGGCGAGCCGCGCCGCCGCCTCGACGTGCTCATGGGGCAGGTCGGCACCGAGGGTGATGTTGTCACGGACCGTGTCGTCGAACAGGAACGCCTCCTGGAACACGATGGCCACGTGATCGGCGAGCTGATCCCGGGCCAGGTCCGGCAGGGGTCCACCGTCGTAGGTCACCTGCCCGCGGTCCGGGTCGTAGAGCCGCACCAGGAGCGAGGCGATCGTGGACTTGCCGGAGCCGGTCGCCCCGACCAGGGCGACCGTGCGCCCGGCGGCCGCATCGAAGGTCACCGAGTCGATGCCGCGACGGTGGTCCTCGGCGTCCGGGCTGTGGGGGTCGTCGGTGACAGCCGCGCCCACCGGGCCAGCCACACCGTCGAGCCGCTCCCGTTCAGAGCTCGGGTGCAGGAAGCCGACCTCCACCATCGCGGCGTCGGCACCCCCCTGCCCCGCTCCCGACGCCCCGCCGTAGGTCATGCGGTCGGTGGCGGCCAGCACCCGCGAGACCCGATCCCAGCCCACCACGGCCCGGGGCAGCTCGCCGAGGAGCCAGCCGAAGACGCGCATCGGCAGAGCGACGAGGCGGAAGAGGTAGGCGAACTGGACCAGGTCACCGGGGGTCAGCGCGCCGTCCCGGACCCGGTAGGCACCGACCAGCAGCACCAGCAGGATGCCGACGTTGGGGAGGGCCTCGATCACGGGGTCGAAGTAGGCCCGCAGGCGGCCGACCCGGATCATCTTGTCCCGGAGATCCTCCGAGACCGCCCGGAACCGGTCCTGCTCGGCATCCTCACGACCGAGGGTCTTGACGACCAGGGCGGCGTCGAAGGACTCGTGGGCGACCTCGGCGACGTCCGCCCGGGCCTGCTGCGCGACCGTCGCCGCGGTGCGCATCCGGCGCTGGTAGAACCAGTTGGCGAAGCCGAGCAACGGACCGACCGCGAACCCGATCGCGGCCAGCGCCGGATCGGTCACGATGAGCAGTGCGGCGGTGATGGCCAGCAACACGCTGGCACCGACGGCCATCGGCAGGGGCGCGGCCACGAAGAACGCGGACTCGACGTCCGCGTTGGCGTTGGAGAGCAGCTCACCCGTCGGATGTCGGCGGTGCCAGGACAGGGGCAGCTCCAGGTAGCGACGGGTGACCTGGCGGCGGTAGCCGGCCTGGAGGCTGAACTGGGCGTAGTAGGCCCCCAACCGGCGCCCGACCACCCCGATCGCCTTGAACAGCGCGACGCCGATGATCAGGACCACCGCGGTGAGCAGCAGGCCACGGTCGAGCTCGCCGGCGGCGAAGGTCGGGATCAGGACCTCGTCGGTGACCCAGCCGAGCACCAACGCGGACAGCACCATCATCACGGCGTAGACCAGCGAGCCGCCGATGCCGACGCTGAAGGGCCGTGGCGCGGACCGCAGCGCGACCGCGATGACCGCGAGCCCACGCCGGAGCAACCCGTCGTCCGACGGGTCACGCGGGGTGGGGCGGTCGGTGACGGTCACCCGGCCGAGGGTAGCCACCCGGGGAGGTCTCTCGACGTCGAGACACGCCGGGTGGGCGACGGCGCCGTCAGCCGCGTCGCTTCACTCGAGCTCGCTGATCACGCCGCGGCCCTCGCAGGCCTCGCAGGCGTGGCTGAAGGACTCCAGCAGCCCCTGGCTGACGTTCTTGCGGGTCATCTGGACGAGCCCGAGCTTCGAGACCTCCGAGACCCGCGTCTTGGTGCGGTCACGCAGCAGCTCGCGCTTGAGGCGCCGCACGACCTGGTCCTGGTTCGCCTTGAGCAGCATGTCGATGAAGTCGATGATGATGATGCCGCCCATGTCGCGCAGCCGCAGCTGCCGCACGATCTCGTCGGCCGCCTCGAGGTTGGTCCTGAGGACGATCTCCTCGAGGTTGGTGTCCTTGCCGCCGGTGAACCGGCCGGTGTTGACGTCGATGACCTTCATGGCCTCGGTCGACTCGATGATCAGGTACCCACCCGAGGGCAGCCAGACCTTGCGCCCCATGGCCTTGCGGAGCTGCTCACCGACGTCGTAGGCCTCGAACAGCGGGGGGAGCTGGTCGCGCCGCGCCGCGGCCGCGGCGAGGTCCACGCTGCCGACGAGGGGATCGGCCTCGGCCGGGCTGGCGGGAGCGGCGTCGGCCTGCGGTGCATCAGCAGCGTCGGCGGCGTCGGCGCCCTCGGCAGCGTCGGCGTCCCCGGCAGCGTCGGCGTCCCCGGCAGCGTCGGCGTCCTCAGCGACCTCGGCGGGCTGGTCGACATCGGCGGCGGCAACCTCCGCATCGCCGGTGTCGGCCGCCGGGTCCACGGCGTCGGCGTCGTCCGTGCCCTGCTCGGCCACGGCCAGGCCCGGGGCTCCGGCCGCCCGGGCGCGGGCATCCGCGGTCGGCGCACCGTAGAGCTCCACCTTGTCGAGCAGCTCGGGTGCCACCTCGTCGAGGTAGCCGCGGACCTGCCGGTAGAGGTCCTCGTCGTCGACGATCGCCCGCTCGAACTCCGGGCCGAAGTTGTCCCGGATCACCTTCACCACCAGGGGCGGCTCCTCGTAGACCGCGCTGAGCGCCTTCGCGGCAGCTGCGGCCTGCTCGACCCGCTGCCACTTGGCGAGCAGGCGCTCGATGTCCGCGGTGATCTGCTCCTCGCTGACCCCCTCGGCGGCGGTCCGCACGATGATGCCGTGCTCGGCCGGCTTGATGCGCTTCACGATGCGGCGCAGCCGGTCGCGTTCCTTGTCGGTGAGCTTGCGCGAGATCCCGAACAGATCCGAGTTCGGGGCCAGCACCATGTAGCGCCCGGCCAGCGACAGGTGCATCGTCAACCGGGGCCCCTTGGAGCCCATGGGGTCCTTGGTGACCTGCACCAGCACCTTCTGGCCCGGCTTGAGGGCGTTCTCGATCCGCTCGGCGTCGCCCTCCTCGAGGTCGAGCTCGTCGTAGAGGACCTCGCCGGCGTAGAGCACGCCGTTGCGGCCCTTGCCGATGTCGAGGAACGCGGCCTCCATCCCGGGCAGCACGTTCTGGACCCGCGCCATGTAGATGTTGCCGACGAAGGTGACGTCCTCGGCCCGGGTGACGTAGTGCTCCACCACGGTGCGGTCCTCGAGGACCGCGATCTGGGTGCGGTCCTCCCGGGCGGTCACCAGCATGGTGCGCGGTGGGCCCTCGAGGATGGCGCGCCGGACCTCCTCGGCCACGCCGCCGCTGCGCTGGCTGGCACGCCGGCCGCCGTTCCCGCCACCCGACGAGCGACGGCCACCCCGCTTGGCGGCCATGCGGGTGCCGCCCTTGGCGATGGCGTCCTCGACGGCCCGGTCCTCCGCCGCCGCACTGCCGCCGTCGCCGTCGCCGGCATCACCGTCCCCGGCGCCGTCGTCGTCCCGGCTCCGGTCGCGGCGGCTGGCCGTCGTCGCCGACCGGGTCCGCGATCCGGACCTCGACGAGCCGCGCTGCGACCCCCCACGGTCCCCGCGTCCCTTCCGGCCACTCCCCCCGCGCTCGGTGTCACCGGCGTCGGCATCGTCCGTCTGCCCACCGACGGCGTCGGATCCTGCAGCCTCGGCGGCGGCATCGTCCCGGGCGTCCGGCGATCCGCCGCCGGCGTCGTCGGTGCCAGCCTGTGCATCGTCGGTGCCAGCAGCGTCCTCGGCGCTGGCGACCGCAGCGTCGGAGGTGGCCGTCCCCGACCCGTCCTGGGGGGCGGCCCCATCCTGACCCCCACCACCACGACGACCACGGCCGCGGCGGCCCCGTCGCCGGCGGCGCCGACCGGCCGAGCCGGGGTCGTCGCCGGCAGACCCGGTGCCGGCCTCTTCAGCGCTGGCCGAGTTGGCAGCGCGGCTGGCACCGGGGCTGGTGTCGGGGTGCTCCTTGGGCTCGCTGTCGTGGTGGACGGTGGCGTCGTGGTCGGTCACGGGAGGGCTCGCTTGGGTATCAGGCGGCCTCTGCATCGACGTCGGGGACCAGGGGTTCGACCTCGCCACCGAGGGCATCACGCACACCCTCGGGCTCATGGGCACCCTGCACGCAGCGGAGCACGGCGCGGGGTTCGGCCACGTCGCCTCGGCTGAGCGCGGCGTGGAGGTCGGTGGGTCTCACGGTGGGCCCGTCGTTGCGGAGCACCGCACGGAGGACGGTGTGCGCGTCCCGGGCGTGCGATCCCGGGCGCGTGGTCGCGGCCAGCGCGAGCACCGCCG
>SLQK01000014.1 GCA_007131525.1 Nitriliruptoraceae bacterium
ACCTCGAGGCCAAGGCGATCCTGGTCTTCAGCTTCTCCGGGGCCTCGATCCAGCTCGTGTCGAAGTTCCGGCCCAAGCAGCCGCTGATCGGCTTCACCAGCGAGGCGACGACGCTGTACCGCCTCCCGCTGATGTGGGGCGTGCGGGGCGAGCTGACCGCCGAACAGGACCAGTCGGATGCCCTCATCGCGGCGGCGGACGCGGTGTGCGTCGAGCAGGGGCTGGCCGAGCAGGGTGACACCGTCGTGATCGTCTCGGGCATCCCCGGTGGCCGGGGCGGCACCAACCGCGTGATGGCCCACCGGATCGGCGAGCACGTCGGCTGACCGCGGGAGGTCCTCCTCAGCGGCCGACGTCGATCGGGGTGTCGGGTGGGCCGTCGGTGAGCAGCACCGCGAGATGGTGGGCGAGGGCGGCCGGGGCGAGCTCGGCCTCGGTGGTGGTCAGCGCGGCCAGCGACCACCACCTCGCCTGGACGGCGCCGGGGTCGTCGAGCGGGGCGGCGTCGACGTCCGCCGCGTCGGTGCGGGCCAGGTACCAGCGTTCGTCCTGGTCGATCCAGCACCCCCGGAAGGGGAACACCACCCGGCGGGACCAGATCCAGGGTCCGAGGTCGACCTCGACGCCGATCTCCTCGGCCACCTCCCGCTGCGCGGCGTCGAGGTGGGACTCGTCGCGGCGGAGCCCGCCGCCGGGGGCCGTCCACACCCGGCGGACAGGGTCGGGTGCGTGGGCGACCAGCAGCACCTGATCGTCGGTGTCGAGGAGCAGGACCCGGGCGGCTTGGCGCACCAGGGGCGTCTCGCGGGTCCCCACCTCGGGTTCGGCCGCGAGCTTCGGATGGGGTGGGATGACCCGTGAGGAGAGCACCAGGTCGGGGTCGAGCACGGTGAGCAGGCCGTCGCGGTCGACGATCAGCATGGCCTCCTCGTCCGCTGCCACGAGGCGGCCGACCACGTCGCTGGGGATCGGACCCCGCACCGGGTCATCGAGCAGGTGGCGCACGGACACACGCTGGCCGAGGTGCTCGGGGGTGACCCGGCGCGCGTAGCGGGCGCGCAGCTGGTGGATCTGGGGCGTCCCGCGGCGCGGCTCGTCCGGCGTGGGGTGGTCGGGCGCGGGCTCGTCCGCTCCTGGACGGGAGGTGTCGGTCATCGTGCTGCCAGGTCGTGGACCTGGACCTCGACGTCGAACACCCGCGAGAACAGCCGGGTCTTGCGGGACAGCTCCTCGGGGGTGACGTGCAGGCCCCCTCCCGTGAGCAGGAACTCGATGACATCACCCCGCCGTCGCGCCTCGAGACCGGTGACCGCCTGGTCGTGGGCACGGTCCAGGCCGTCCGCGACCTGCAGGATCGCCAGTAGCTGCTCGGTACGCCGACGGTCCCGGGGGGTCAGGGAGGCGAAGGGTGGGTGATCGGTGGAGATCCCCCGGGAGCGGTGGAACCGCACCAGGGTCGTCAGGATGGCGGTCTCGGCGGGGTCGAAGCCGCGGAGCTCAGCGTTCTCGACGAGGTAGGCCCCGTGCAGGTGCTGTCGACGCAGCGCCAGCGCCTCGCCCACCGAGTGCAGTTCCGCGGCGTAGCGGAGCAGCTCACGGTCGGTCGCGTCGAGATCGTGGAGGTCGCGGGTGCGCTCGAACAGCAGGGCCGCCAGGTGTGCGACGTGGGTGGGGTGGGGATCGTCGTCGTTGAAGGTGCGGCGCAGCCCGGTCACCTGGTCGGCACGCAGCTGGAGCGCGCTCGGCGGCGTGCCGATGGCGTAGGTGTCCAGCAGCAGTCCCTCGCGCAGTCCCCAGTCGCTGACGGTGATCCGCTCCAGCCCGAGGCGTTCGAGGACCCGGGTCAGGATCACCGCAGCGACGTGCAGGTGATCGGCGCGGCTGGACTTCATGCCGGGCAACCGCCCCCGGATGACGGTGTTCACCGATACCAGCCGCTCGCGCAGGCGCTGGAGTTCGGAGGTGTCCACGCTGAGCTGGTTCAGAGTGGCGGGCAGCCACTGGGCCTGATCGGCAGCTGCCAGCCGGGCCAGTGCCCGCACCGTCCCGCCGACCGCCACGGTCGACGCCGGTGCCATCGCGGTGACCTGGTCGACCAATGGGTCGAGGGCCGCGTCGACGACCTCGCGCAGTGCCAGGAGCTCAGGTCGGTCCGGTGGATCGTGGTGGATCGATGCTGACAGCCGACTGACACCCAGGGGGACGGAGGTGGCCCAGGTGATCCGATCGCCGGCGCCGACCGCGAGCTCCAGGGACCCACCACCGAGGTCGAGCACGAGGACCGGCTCGTCGCGGATCGCGACCGCCGCCCGGACCCCGAGGTAGGCCAGCCGCGCCTCCTCGAGGCCGTCCAGCGCCCGCACCTCGGTCCCTGCCGCGCGTGACAGGTCAGCGATCACCGCCTGGCCGTCCTGGGCATCGCGCAGCGCGGCGGTCGCCACCGCCAAGAGCTCACCAGCACCGCCGCGTCGTGCCAGCTCGCTCAGGTACGAGACCACCGTGACCGCACGCTCGTGCAGCTCGGCGGGGATCGACCCGTGGCGGGCGACCTCCCGCCCCAGATGCAGCATCTCCCGCTCCCGCAGGAGCGGCGTGACGCTGTGCCCGTCGACCTCCGCGACCAGGACGTGGAAGGAGTTGCTGCCGAGATCGAGGATGGCGCTGCGCACCCGTCAGCTCTTCCCGGCGGGGTTGAGGAGCTCGACCCGGGTCGGGTCCGGCCAGCCCTCGACGAGCCAGGTCGCCACCTTGCGGGCGTTGGGACGTTCGGGGAGGTGGCCCCGGCGCCACAGCGCGGTCAACGCCGCGCCGATCACGTCGGCGTGGCTGCACAGCAGGGCGTCCTCGGTCGCCACCCGGGTCAGCAGCTCGTCCACCTGCTCGAAGGGGGTGCTCTCGGTGAGTGCGACCTCCTCCTGCACCGTCAGCCCTCGCGCCGCCGCGAGGGGGGCGACGGTGTCGAGACATCGCTTCGCCGGGCTGGACAGGATCAGCGTCAGGTCGCGGTCGGCGAGCATCTCGGCGAGCGCCTCGGACTGGTCGCGACCGGTGGCACTGAGCGGTCGGGCGAGATCGTCGCCGGTCCAGGCGGCGCGATCGCCGGCGTCGGCGTGGCGGACGAGCAGGAGCGTCACCGGTCACCTCCGGCGGAGCGGTGGGCGAGCGCCTCGGTGAGCAGTTCCACGTCGGCAGGGTAGGTGAGCAGCGCTGGGGCCTGCTGCGCGTCGACCCAGCGGGCGACGTCGACCTCGTGGTCGGAGGCCCGGTCGGACGGGTCGCCGCCGCGGTGCTCCATCACGAACCACCGGACGCGTTTCCATCCGTCGACGACCTGGTAGACGACCTGGCTCAGCTCGTCGATGACCTCGGCGCGGACCCCGGTCTCCTCCTCCACCTCGCGGACCGCGGCGATCTCATGGGCCTCACCGGGGTCGAGCTTGCCCTTGGGCAGGGACCAGTCGTCGTAGCGGACGCGGTGCACCACCAGGACCTCGGGGGCCTCGTGGGCTCCCCGCAGGACGACCCCGCCCGCAGCCTCGACCGCCGCCGGCCCCGTCCAGTCGTTGTCCACGGTGCGATCCTCGCTCATGCCTCTGCCCGTCGTCGCGCCCGCTCCTGCAGGGTCAGGTGGGTGTCGACCCCCCGCGTCGTCGGCACCCGCCGCCAGCGTCCATCCGGTCCGAGCTCCCACGACAGCAGGTCGTCAGCGAGGTTGATCGTCAGGATCTCCTCCAACCGTCGCTGCAGCCGGGGATCCTCCACAGGGGTGAGCGCCTCGACCCGTCGGCTGAGGTTCCGGGTCATCCAGTCGCCGGAGCCGATCAGGTGGTCGTAGCCCCGGGTCTCGCTCCCGAACCGGTAGATGCGTGAGTGCTCGAGGTAGCGGCCGACGATGGACCGGACGGTGATCGACTCCGACAGCCCGGGCACGCCGGGGCGCAGGCAGCAGATCCCGCGGACGATGAGGTCGATGGGGGTGCCCGTGCTGGCGGCGTCGTACAGCGCCTCGATGATCTGCCCGTCGACCAGGCTGTTCATCTTCGCGACGATGTGGCCGTCCTCGGCGTCACGCTCCCGGGCGATCAGCTCCAGCATCCGCGACCGGAAGGTCGTCGGCGCCACCACCATCTTGCGGTACTCCGACTGCTTGGAGTACCCGGTCAGCACGTTGAACAGATCGCTGAGGTCCTGACCGATGTCGGGGTCGGCGGTCAACAGCCCGATGTCTTCGTAGATCCGGGCGGTCTTGTCGTTGTAGTTCCCGGTCCCGATGTGGGCGTAGCGGCGGATCCTGCCCGATTCGCGGCGGACCACCAGGGAGATCTTGGTGTGGGTCTTGAGCCCCACCACGCCGTAGGCGACGTGGACGCCGGCCTCCTCGAGGGCCTTGGCCCACTCGATGTTGGCCTCCTCGTCGAACCGTGCCTTGAGCTCGACGAGGGCCACGACCTGCTTGCCCGCAGCGGCGGCGTCGAGCAGTGCCTTGATGACCGGGCTCCCGGGGCCCGAGGTGCGGTACAGCGTCTGCTTGATGGCCAGCACGTCGGGGTCCTGGGCGGCCTGCTCGATGAAGGCCTGCACCGAGGTGGTGAAGGAGTCGTAGGGGTGCTGGACGAGGACATCGGCGTAGGTGATGGCCTCGAAGATGTCGATGTCGGTGGTGCCGGCCTCGGCCAGGAGCGGTTGGGTGGTGGGGGCGAAGGGTTCCTGCTTCAGATCGGGTCGGTCGAGGCCGTACAGCGACCACAGCCCGGCGAGGTCCAGGGGTCCGGGGATCACCATCACGTCCTCGGTGGTGATGTTCAGCTCCCGGATCAGCAGGTCGAGGGTCTCCTCGCTCATGTCGGGCGTCACCTCGAGCCGGACGACCCGCCCGAAGCGACGCCGTGTCAGCTCGGTCTCGATCGCCAGGAGCAGGTCGTCCGCTTCCTCCTCCTCGACCTCGAAGTCGGCGTTGCGGGTGACCCGGAAGACGTGGTGATCGAGGACCTGCAGGCCGGTGAACAGGCGGTCGAGGTTCTCCGCGATCACCTGCTCCAGCGGCACGATCCGCTGCCCGTCCGGCATGATCAGGAAGCGTGGCAGGACCGGTGGGACCTTGACCCGCGCGAAGCGGCGGTGCTCGCTCCCCGGCTCGCCGACCAGCACCGCCAGGTTCATCGAGAGGTTGGAGATGTAGGGGAAGGGGTGGGCGG
>SLQK01000176.1 GCA_007131525.1 Nitriliruptoraceae bacterium
CACGCCGATGAGGCCGCCGTACTCGTCGATCACGAGGGCCAGATGGTCGCGGCGTTCGAGGAACTGCTGCAGCAGATCGTCGGCCCGGGCGATCCAGGGGACCGCGGCGACGGTCCGGACGTGGTCGCCCACCGTGCTGTCGCCGTCGTCGAGGAGCGCGGCCATCAGGTCGGTCTTGTGGGCGACCCCTTCGGCCTGGTCGAGGTCGCCCGGGGCCACGACGATGCGGGTGTGGGGCGAGGCGAGGATCTCGTCGCGGGCATCGGCCAGCGTCCGATCCGCGTCCAGCCAGGTCAGCGCGGTCCGGGGGGTCATCAGCTCCCGGGCGGTCCGGTCGTTGAGCTGGAACACCCGCTGGATCATCTCCATCTCGTCGTCCTCGATCACCCCCTCGGACCGACCGATGCGGGCCAGGATCCGGATCTCCGCCTCGCTGATCGACGGTGACCGCTCGCCCTTGGTCAACGGGCGCATCAGCACCTCGAACACCACCACCAGCGGGGTGAGCAGCTTGGTCAACCACTTCACGGGGATCGCGACCGCCAGCGAGACCCGCTCGGCGTAGCGCTCACCGAGGGTCTTGGGCATGATCTCCGCGAACAGGATCACCAGGAAGGTCAGCACCCCGGAGACCACCCCGACCCAGGCCTCCCCGAACTCCGCCGCCGCGATCGTGCCCACCGCGATGCTGCCGACGATGTTGAAGATGTTGTTGAGCACGACGATCGCGGAGATCGGCCGGGCGATCCGCTGCTTGATGCCGTGCAGCGCCCGGGCGGACCGTCCACCCTCCTCGGCCAGCTGCCGGGCCCGGATGTCGGGGACCGACAGCAGCGCCGTCTCGGTGCCGGAGCACATGCCGGAACCGACCAGGACGACGAGGATCGCGACGACGAGGGTGACCATCGCCCGAGTCTGCCACAGCGCATCCCTGCCGCCGGCGAGCCGGCGACGGGCGCGGGAGGAGGGTGGCAGGACGGTGAGAGCCCGCCGCCACCTCGCTACCCGTCGGCGGGCACGGTCCGGGCGATGCGCTTGGCGAAGGTGTACAGCCGGCGCAGCTGCTCGATGGTCTCCTGGCCCCGGGAGTAGGCCGCGACCCGCTGGGGTGCGTCGGCCGTGATGCGCGTGGCGTGATGGTGCGCCGCGACCGACAGCAGCTCGTTGACCTCGGGCTTGGCGTCAAGGACCGATCGCGCGAGCGCCGGGTCCTTGTCGTTGAAGGCGGTCAGGGCGTCACCGAGCAGCGCCAGCATCTTCTCGTGGAAGTCGCCGACCACCGTCATCGTCTCGTCGCTGACCGGGACTCCCTCCTCGATCCGGCGCAGCCCGATCCGGACGAACTCGTGCTTGACGATATCGCCGACGAGCTCGAGGTGGCTGGTGACCTCCATCAGGGCGAGGAGCTCGTCACCCTGCGCTTCGGTGAGGGGGTCGTTGTCGATCCGGCGCAGGTAGGTCAGGATCGCGTTGTGGAGGTCGTCGATCTCATCGTCGGCGTCGGCCAGCCCGGTCAAGGTCGCGGTGTCGCCGGTCAGCACCGTCGGCATCACCCGTTCGACCTGGGCCAGGACACGGCGCCCGAGCCGGCCGATCTCCTTGCGGGCCAGCTCGAGCGCGATGCCCGGGGCGTGGAGCACGCCCTCGTCGAGGTACTTGGGTTCGACCCCGATCTCCGAGGCCCGCAGCGGCACCAGGCGCTCGACCAGCGCGGCCAGCTGGCGGGTGAAGGGCAGGAACAGTACGAGCATCCCGGCCTTGGCGATGGTGTAGGCGTTGGCGATCTGCCGGGGTGCCTCGGCCGCGAGGCGTTGCTGGCCGCTCAGCTGCTCGGCGCTCGGTGAGATGGTGGTGGCCAGCTGCGCGATGGGGTCGATCAGGAACAGCATGATCGTCACCCCGACCACGTTGAAGGTCACATGCACAAGCCCCGCGCGCAGCGCCACGGGCGGGCGGCCGATGGTGGCGAGCATCGTGGTGATGGCGGTGCCGAGCGACGCCCCGAGCGCGATGGCGATCCCGGTCTCCAGCGGCACGAGCCCCTGGCTGGCCATCACGATGATGATCCCGATGGTCGCCGACGAGGACTGGATCAGCGCCGTGAACCCGGCGCCGATCAGCACCCCCGGCAGCGGGCCGCGCTCGACGGACATCAGCTCGAGGAACGGTTCGTACTCCCGGAGCGGCGCCATCGCCCCCTGCATCACACCCATGCCGAGGAACAGGATCCCGAGCCCGGCGACGGCCGTCCCGAGCTGGCGGATCTGCTCCCGCCGGCCGACGAACTCCGCCAGCACACCCCCGGCGATCATCGCCAGCGAGTAGCTGACGATGTCGAAGGCGATGATCTGCGCCGTGATCGTGGTCCCGACGTTGGCCCCGATGATCACCCCGACCGACTGCACCAGCGTCAGCAGGCCGGCGGACAGGAACCCGATCACCAGCACCATCGTCACGGTGGAGGACTGGATCGTCGCGGTGACGAGCATGCCGGTGGCGACCCCGGTGAAGCGGTTGCCGGAGACGCGGCTGAGCACGGAGCTGAGCGAGGTGCCGGCGAGCCCTTTCAGCCCGGAGGTCACCCCGTTCATGCCGTGCAGGAACAGCGCCAGCCCGCCGGCGAACCCCATCAACATCAGCCCGGTCGGCAGGTCGCCGCCGCTCCCCGCCGTCAGCTCGTACATCACCGGTCGACCCCTCCCTCCGCCGGCTCTCCGGCTCTCCGCCGGCCCTCCGCCGGCCCTCCGCCGGTCGCCGCCGGCCTTCCGTCGGGTCTCTGCCGGCCCGCGAGCCACCGCCCCGCGCCACCGGGATGCACCGTAGGCCGTGAGCCTGCCCCGCGGGTGCGATCGCGGTCACCTCGATGTCCGGCGTTCGGTCGGGACGGCGGGACCGATAGGGGATCGAGGCTGTTGCCGGGGAGCGGGGGAGGCTACGGTCGTACCGTAGGTCACGCCGTGGTCAGGCCCGACCACCGATCGTGAGGGGGAGACCATGCGCCGCTCGACCGTCCTCGTGCTCGCCGCCGCCGCGCTGGTGATCGCAGCCTGCGAGATCCGGACCAACTACGACATGGTGATCGCGGACGACACCTCCGCGACCCTGGCCTTCGAGATCGCCTACGACGCCGAGGCCGCGCAGCTGTTCGGGCCGGCTGAGGCCTTCCTCGAGGAGGAGATCGAGGCCGACCTCGCCTCGGACATCGACGGGGTCACCCTGGTCTCCGCCGAGGCCGACAGCTCCGACCCGGAGAACCAGCGGGTCACCGCGGTGTTCGCGGCCCGCGACGGCGAGGCCTTCGACCGCCTGGTCGACGACCTGTTCCAGCGCTCGTCCTTCACCAGCGACGACGGCACCACGTGGACCCTGACGCTGCGCCCCGACACCGACGTGACCGAGGACTTCGGCGACGAGTTCCCGCTCGAAGAGTTCGGCCTGGACTTCATCAGCGGTGAGGTCCGCATCGACCACGCTGGGTCGCAGGTGTCGATGACCGGCGGGACCGCAGAGGGCGGCAACGTCGTGGTCTGGGACCCCTACGGCCCCGACAGCCTCGAGGTGGTCATGGATCTCTCGGGGGCCAGCCCGCCGGCTGCTGATGACGAGGCGGACGAACCGGCCGAGGAGCCCGAGGAGCCCGAGGAGCCGGTCGACGAGGTGGAGGAGCCGGCCGAGGAGGAGGAGCCGGCGGAGGAGCCCGAGGAAGAGGCTGCCGTCGCCGTCATCGACACCGAGGACGAGGGTGGCCTGTCCACCCTGCTCCTCGCGGCCATCATCGGTGGCGCGCTGCTCCTGCTGGCGTTGCTCCTGCTGCTGCTCCGTGGCCGAGGCAAGGAGCCGGAGGTCGCTGCTGCGGCGGCCGGTGCCGCACCTGGTGCGGGTGCTGCTGCCGGCGCGGGTGCTGCTGCCGGCACCTGGGAGCAGAGCCAGGCACCCACCCAGCAGTGGGATAGCACCCCGCCGGGCGCCGGCCAGTGGGACGAGACCCAGCAGCTCGGGCAACCGCCAGCGAGCGCGCCCCAGCCACCGGCGGGCGCGCCCCAGCCACCGGCGGGCGCGCCCCAGCCACCGGCGCAGCCCGAGGCCCCGCAGCCGGGGCCGGCACCACAGTCGCCCCCCGCGACACCGCCCGAGGCACCACCGTCCTCGCCGGCGCAGGCGCCGCAGACGCCGCCACCGTCCTCGCCAGCGCCACCCGACGCAGGCCCGGACGAGCGGCCGCAGCCACCGAGCCCGCCGCCACCACCCGGTAGCTGACGGGCACGCCGCGCCCGCGACCTCCGGCCGACCTCACGACCTCCGGCCGGCCCCGCGACCTCTGGCCGCCCCCGCGCTCAGCCGAGCGCATCCACGATGCCGGCCAGCATCGGCTCCAGCCCCCACTCCACCCCGGAGAAGGCACCGCTGAAGCCGAGCCGGACCACGACCAGGTCCGCGGAGGGCACCACGACCACCTGCTGCCCCTCGTTGCCCGACGCCCAGTACGCATCGGCGGGGACGCTCGGCATCCGCAGCGACCCGTCGGGGCCCTCGTTCAGCCACCACTGGTAGCCGTAGGGGGTCTCGGTCGCGCCGGCCACGGGGGTCGTGGACGCCGCCACCCAGCCCTCGGGCAGGAGCCGCTCGCCCGCCCACACCCCGTCGTCGAGGTAGAGCTGACCGAACCGCGCCCAGTCGCGGGCCGTCGCGTACAGGAACGACGAGCACACCAGGCCGCCGGTCTGGTCCGGCTCGAGCACCGCGGTGGTCATGCCGAGCGGGGTGAACAGCACCTCGTGGGCCAGCTCCGCTCCCGCGCCGGTGGCCTCCTGCACCACGTCGCAGAGGATGTTGGTCGTCCCGGAGGCGTAGGACCACACCGCACCCGGTGGGTGCTCCAGGGGCTTGGCGGCACCGAAGGCGCCGACGTCGCCGGGCCGGAACAGCATCTGGGTCGCGTCGGTAGCCGGGTCGTACACCTCCTCGAACGCCAGGCCGCTGGTCATCGTCAGCAGGTACTCGAGGGTGATCTCGCGGCGGTCGTCGGCCTCCCAGCCGGGCCGTCGCACCGGTTCGTCCAGCGTGAGGACCCCCTCGCCGACGGCGTTGCCCACGAGCGCGCTGGCCACGGACTTGGCCATCGACCAGCCGAGCAGTGGGGTGTCGGCGTCGAAGCCGTCCCCGTACCGCTCAGCGATCAGCTGGCCGTC
>SLQK01000224.1 GCA_007131525.1 Nitriliruptoraceae bacterium
CTCAGTTCATCTCCGGGCGCGGCGGGATCGTCAGGTGGGCGAGGGCGCGCTCGACGTCCTGCTGGTGCTTCAGGACCACGTTGACGGTGCCGGTGAGCACCTGCTCGTCCACCGCGCCGAAGCCGAGCTCCAGGAGCGTCCGCGCCCAGTCCAGCGTCTCCGAGACCGAGGGCGGCTTCTTCAGCTCAAGCTGCCGGAGCGAGCGCACGATGCGGACCAGCTGGTCGGCCATGGTCTCAGGTGCGTCGGGCACGCGGGACAGCACGATGGCGCGCTCGCGCTCCACGCTCGGGTAGTCGATGTGGAGGAACAGGCACCGGCGCTTCAGCGCCTCGGACAACTCCCGGGTCCCGTTGGACGTCAGCACCACGAAGGGATGCCGCGTCCCCCGCACGGTCCCGAGCTCGGGGATCGTCACCTGGAAGTCCGAGAGGATCTCCAGCAGGAGCGCCTCGAACTCCAGGTCGACCTTGTCGACCTCGTCGATCAGCAGCACCGTCTGACGCTGGTTGCGGAGCGCGCGCAGCAGGGGTCGCTCCAGCAGGTAGTGCTCGCTGAACAGGTCGTCCTCGACCTCGTCCCAGGCCTCGCCCCCGGTGGCGTCGCCGCCGCGGGCGTGGGTGATGCGCAGCAGCTGCTTGCGGTAGTTCCACTCGTACAGGGCCTTGGCCTCGTCCAAGCCCTCGTAGCACTGGAGCCGCACCAGCTCCGCGTCACGCGCGGCTGCGACCGCCTTGGCGAGCTCGGTCTTGCCGACCCCGGCCGGACCCTCGACCAGGATGGGCTTGCCGAGCCGCTCGGCGAGGTAGACGACCGTCTCGATCGAGGTGTCGACGAGGTAGCCGGCGGCCTCGAGACGGGTGCGGACATCCTCGACACCCGCGAACTCCTGGGACACCGGCTGGCCCCTCGTGACGGCCGACGGACGCGGCCGAGCCCGCCGGGAGGCTACGGCACCCCGGCCGCCGACGACCAACCCGCAGCCCGGCTGCGACGCCGCCTCGGGTGTGGTCCGACCACGACCGTCCGCCGGGGGCACCGCTCCGTCGAGGCACTACCGTGCGTAGCCTGACGCCGCCTCACCCGGGACGAGGAGCTGCAGATGGATGCCATCCAGGTGGAGACCCACGGCGGCCCCGAGGTGCTGCGGATCGCCCAGGTCGCCGATCCGGGGCCGGGGCCCGACGAGGTGCTCGTGCGGGTCGCCGCCGCGGGGGTCAACTTCATCGACACCTACCAGCGCTCCGGGCTGTACGAGATCGACCTCCCGGGCGGGCTCGGGCTCGAAGGCGCCGGCGAGGTGGTCGCCGTGGGGCCGGCCGTCACCAACCGGCAGGTCGGCGACGTCGTCGCCTGGGCCGACACCCGCGGGTCCTACGCCGAGCTGGTGTGCGTCCCGGCCGGTCGGACCGTGCGGGTCCCGGCCGGGGTCGAACCGGAGCAGGCGGCCGCCCTGATGCTGCAGGGCATGACGGCCCACTACCTCACCCACTCGACGAGGAGCCTGCGAGCCGGCGAGACCGTGCTCGCCTTCGCCGCCGCCGGCGGCGTCGGCCGACTGCTCGTCCAGCTTGCGGTCCGTCGCGGTGCCCGGGTGATCGCCGCCACCTCGACGCCCGAGAAGGCTGCCGAGGTCCGGGCCCTGGGGGCCGACGAGGTCCTGCTCTACCGCGACGTGGACGTCCCCCAGGCGGTGCGCGAGCTGACCGGCGGTGAGGGGGTCGACGTCGTCTACGACTCCGTCGGGAAGGCGACCTTCGAGAGCTCGCTCAGGAGCCTGAAGCCCCGGGGGCTGCTGGTGCTGTACGGCGCATCCTCCGGCCCGGTCCCGCCGGTGGACCTCCAGGTGCTGAACCGGCACGGCTCGCTGTTCGCCACCCGCCCGTCGCTGTTCCACTACGTCGCGACGAGCGAGGAGCTCGAGTGGCGGGCCACCAGCCTGTTCGAGCTGGTCCGGACCGACGCCCTTGACCTGCGGATCCACCACCGCTACCCGCTGGCGGAGGCCGGGCGGGCCCACGCCGACCTGGAGTCCGGCACGACCACCGGCAAGCTGCTGCTGCTGCCGTGACCGTGGTCAGCGGCGACGACCGCCCCGACACGCGGGCGATCCGGGCTGCGGAGGCAGCCGGCCTGACCTTCGAGGTGCACCGGATCGAGCGGCCCAGCAGCCTCGAGGAGGCCGCCGAGCGCTACGGCGTCGCGCCGCGGCAGCTGCTCAAGACCCTGGTGGTCCGACGAGCCGCCGACGACCACGTGCTCGTCCTGCTGCCGGGACCGGCGTCGCTGGCCTGGCCGAAGCTGCGCCGCCACCTCGGCGTCTCCCGGCTGTCGCTGCCCGATGCCGCCGAGGCGCAGGCGGTCACCGGGTACGAGCGGGGCACGATCACGCCCTTCGGCGCCCGTGGCGGGCTCCCCGTCCTCGCCGACGCCGGCATCGCGGGGTCGGGGCCGGTGACGGTGGGCGCAGGAGCCCACGGGGTCTCGCTCCGGCTGGACGCCGACGACCTCCTGGCCGCCGTCGGCGCCGAGCTCGTGGACCTGGTCTAGCTCCGACCCGGCGCAGTGACCGCCGCCACGGCGATGGTCGTGGTGCGAGAGGGCCCGTCGGGTGAGCCCAGGGTGACGAGGAGCTGGTGGGGCCGGTCGGCGGGCCCGACGAACGCGACGGGGGCACCCGGGTCCTCGAGGTCGATCTCGACCCGGCCGGTCACGCTCGCGATCCGCACCGGTGTGCCCTGTCGGGCCGGCGTCGCCAGGATGCGGAGTCGGGTCATGGGGAGCTCGTCGCCTCCGTCACCCGGCGCCGCTGCTGCGATCGGGGTTGCGAGGTAGTTGGTGGTGGTCGGACGGAAGCCGGGGGACAGCTCGGCACCCTGGACCTCGAGGGTGACGAGGTCGAGCTCACCCAGCGGGCGTGACCAGGCCTCGCCGACGCCGGTGGCCGGAGGCCGACGTCGTGTCCCGCCGGAACCGGTCATGGGTGGGTTCATGTCGCGCACCTCGCCTGCCGCCGCTCAGCCGCACCCCGGCCCGGGACCGCCTCCTCGCCAGCTTCCCGACGCAGGCTACGGAGCGCCCCTGGCAGGTGGCAGCCCGGGGACCCCTAGGCGAACATGCGACCAGCGCCCGTGTGGTGCCACCGAGCGCACGGCGTGGCGCCGGACGGGAGCGCCGACAGGCCCGGCGTTGCGTACCGTCCCCTCCGGCCCGCAGCCCGACGGGCGACACCACCAGGAGGACCCGATGCGTGCGATCCGGATCAGCGAGTTCGGCGGCCCCGAGGTGCTGACCCTCGTCGACGACGCCCCGGAACCGACCCCGGGCCCTGGCCAGCAGGTGCTGGAGATCGATGCGGCGGGCATCAACTTCGCCGACACCCATCAGGCTGAGAACACCTACCTGGCACCGACATCCCTGCCCATGATCCCGGGTGCGGAGGCCGTGGGACGGCTGCCCGACGGTCGGCGGGTCGTGGCCCTGCTGGCTGGTGGCGGCTACGCCGAACGCGTCGCGGTCGCACCGCCGGTGGCCTTCGAGGTCCCCGACGAGGTCAGCGACGGGGCCGCCCTGGCGCTGGTCCTGCAGGGCACCACGGCCTGGCACCTGCTGCACACCAGCGCCCGGATGACCCCCGGGGAGTCGGTGGTGGTGCTGGCGGCAGCCGGTGGTGTGGGCACCCTGGCGATCCAGCTGGCCCGCCACCTCGGTGCGGGCCGCATCATCGCCGCGGCCTCCAGCCCCGAGAAGCGGGACCTGGCGCTGCAACTGGGTGCAGACGTCGCCATCGACTCACGCACCGAGGACCTCAAGGCCGCGGTGGAGGATGCCAACGGCGGCAAGGTCGACATCGTCCTCGAGATGGTCGGTGGCACGACCACCGACCAGAGCATCGCCGCTCTGGCGCCCTTCGGGCGGTGCGTGGTCTACGGCATGGCCTCACGCGAGGCCCCGAGCCCTGTCGACCCCCGACGGCTCATCGCCCGCTCGCGGGCGGTGATCGGGTTCTGGCTCGCCCACGCGATGCGCGATCCCGGACGTCACCTCGGCGCTCCGATGCGCGAGCTGCTGGCGCTGACCGCGTCGGGCGCACTGACCCCGGTGGTCGGCGGCGCCTATCCCCTTTCAGAGGCGCCGCAGGCTCACATCGATCTCAGGGGACGACGCACCGTCGGCAAGCTCGTCCTCGATCCGCGGGCCTGAGGCCATGGCAACCCCGCCCCTCGGCCCCGACGAGCAGACGGTCCCGATCCTCCCGCCACCGCCCGGGGAGCAGCGCTGGTGGCTGCGACCGCGGGTGACCGCCGGCATCATCGTCGTGCTCGTGGTCGCCCTCCTCGCCGCCGTCACGGCGGCTGCGGCGCAGTCACGGGCCGCCGCGACCGCGAGGGCCGAGGCCCGCGAGCTGGCGGTGGAGGTCGAGCTGCTGCGGGACGAGGTCGCCGAGCTGGAGCGCGAACTGGAGGCGGCACAGCGCTCACCCCTGGACCGCTTCCGTGACCCTGACGGCATCGATCCGAGGGAGCTGTTCGAGGGGCTGCTCGACGACCTCTTCGGGGACCTGTTCGGCGAGAGCTTCGGCGACCTGCTCGACGAGCGCTCGGGCGGCGCCGTCGAGGGCCCGGATGGCCTGTTCGGCGGTCTCCTGGACGGGCTGCTGGACCGGTTCCTCGGGAGCGTGACCCAGAGAACCAGCGAGCAGACCGCGAGGACCACCCGCGCCCCGGCGGTCACGACCCTCGCGAGGGGCTGAGAGCTCTCTCAGCGTGGTGCTACCCGGGTCTCAGGTTGCGCGTGCATCGTTCCTCCTGACACCAGAGGACACCCCGGTCCTCCCGACCACGAGGAGCTCCCGATGCAGCATCTCACCCGCTGGCGCACCGTCACCGCCGCCGCGACCACCGCCGCCCTCGCGGCCGGTGCCTTCGGCATCGCCAACGCGGTCTCCACCCGCACCGAGCAGCCGTCGGCGATCGAGCTCACCTCCGGGGCGGCCCGCGACGACCTCGCGGTCGTCGAGGATGCGGCCGACGACCTGGAGCGCGTGGACAGCCAGGGCTCGGTGACCAACGACAGCGTGAGCCAGCCCTCCCCCGCCAGCCCACCGTCCCCGGCGAGCCTGGACTCCCCCGCGGAGGCCGGTCGCCCCACCGTTACCGAGCGTCCATCGAATACCACCCGGGTCCTGTCGGCGGACAGTCCCTCCTCCCCCGACAGCCCACCCTCGCCAGCCTCACCGCCCTCCCCCGACAGCCCACCCTCGCCAGCCTCACCGCCCTCCCCCGAGAGCCCGTCCTCGGTCGACTCCGTGAGCTCCGTCAGCAGCTGAGCTGCGCTGGAGGACCGCCAGGTGCCCCGCTCTCCCCGTGCGGGGCACCTGGTCTGTGCCGGCCCGACGGCACGGGTCCGTCCACGTCCCAGCTCACCCGGGACGAGCGCGCGCTGAGAGGAGTCTCAGCAGCGTGCCAGGTGGGCTTCAGGTCCGGGTGACAACGTGACATCCAGCGGTCGGAACGGCTCCGGCCACCACGCGACGAGGAGGACGACATGCAGCACCTGACCCGCTGGCGCACCGTCACCGCGACGGCGACCACGGCCGCGCTGGCAGCCGGTGCCTTCGGTATCGCGAACATGGTCTCGAGCAGCCCCGACCAGCCCGCCGCGATCGAGATCGCCGCGAGCGGGCCGGCAGCGGCGTCGGAGGCGCTCCCGGTCGTCGTCGACCCGACCACCGCGGGGCAACGCTTCGATGACGACCCCGACACCCTCGCACCCGCACCCCGGAGCCAGCCCTCAGCTCGCAGCGCCGGCTCGCCGTCGGCCCGCAGCGTGGCGTCGATCTCCCCACGCAGCATCGACTCACCCTCGGAAGCGGCCCGGTCCGCCGGCTCCCGGTCGACGACGACCGCTCCCCGTGTCCCCTCGGCCGACAGCCCGTCGAGCCCGTCCAGCCCACCCTCCGTCGACAGCCCGTCGAGCCCGTCCAGCCCATCCTCCGTCGACAGCCCGTCCTCGGTGGACTCGCTGAGCTCCGTCAGCAGCTGACGTCCGATCGCCGGATCCCGCGCGACCCGCGGGGACCCGCCGGCCGCTCGTCAGCGCCGACCGAGCACCGAGGCCGCCCGATCGATCCGGTGGCCGACCTGGTCCCGCCAGGTCGGCTCCTGGGCACGATGGGCGCTGGTAGCCAGCCCGAGCCAGGAGGCCGCCGTGGCCCGGGCGAGCGCGTCGGCCCCGACCACCTCGGCGTAGGCGTCCTGGACCTGGCGCGCGTAGCGGGCTGCGCCGGCGGTGATCGTGGGATCGAGCTCGCCGGTGGCCGCCAGGTGAGCGATCAGGTTGCCGGCGTCGTGGGCGAGGTAGCCCTGACCCGCACCATCGACGTCGAGGACGCCGGTGATGGCACCGTCGGGACCGAGCAGGAGCTGACCGGGGTGCAGGTCACCGTGGACGCCGACCAGCGGCGCGTCCAGATCGGCCGCGCAGCTCGCGAGCTCGGCGATCTCCTCCGCGCGGGCGGGCAGCAGCTCGGACAGCAACTCGACGTGGCGGACGGGGTCGGCGAAGGCGCGGGGATCGCGCGAGCCCTGCACCCCGCTGGCCGCGAACCGCGCCGACAGATCGAGCAGCGCTGCCGTGGTCGGCAGCGGCGCTCCTGACCGGAGCGCCTCGGCGATCGTCGGTCCACCGAGCGCCTCGATCGCCACGATCCCCTGCTGCTCCGCGAGCCCGACCAGCCCGGGTACCGGCAGGCCCGCCCCGGTGAGCTGGCGGTGCCGCCGCGCAACGGAGCGGGCTCGTCGCGGCGGGAGCACCTTCAGGTACAGCACCCGGCCACTCACCGGGCCGTGGACCCGGACCTCGACCACCGCGCGCCGGGTCGGCCGGTACGCACGGGTCCGCAGGGTCACCTCGCCCGGTGGCGCCCCGAGCTCGTCCAGCAGCTGCCGGACACGCTCCGACGAGACGGCCGAAGCCAGCCCCGGCAGGTACGGATCGAGGGGGAAGCGCCACACCGCAACGGCCAGGTCGCCGGCCGAGAGGACGAAGGCGCCGTCGGGGTAGCCGCGCAGGTCGACATGGGTGACCAGCAGCACCTCCAACCGCTGCTCGTCGACGGCGAGGACCGCCTCGTGCACGACCGAGCGACTCCGCCCGGATCGATGGTGGACGCTGCGGGCCTGGGAGGAGAGCAGGCGGCCGCCCGCAGCCGACGCGGCTGTCGACAGCAGCGACCGCTCCTGCGCCGGCGTCAGCGCGGACGGCTCGGACGCCACGCGTGCAGCGTGCGGTGAGGTCGGCTCGGCCACGGTGTCTCCTCGGCCAGCGCAGGGTGGAGCGTCGAGGTGAGCCGGGGCTGAGCGGAAGCTGAGGGTTCCCTCAGGCAACGACCGCTGCTGCGCCGCCTCGGGCACACTGCCTCCATGAACGTACTGGTCGTCGAGGACGAACCCCGGATCGCCGCCTTCGTCGAGCGGGGGCTGCGTGCTGAGGGGTTCACGGTCACCGTCGCCAACGACGGCTCGACCGGCTTCGCGCTCGCCTGCGACGAGCAGGTCGACCTCGTCATCCTGGACCTCAAGCTGCCGAAGCTGCCCGGTGAGCAGGTGCTGGCCAAGCTCCGGCAGCGCCGGCCCGACGTCCCGGTGATCGTCCTGACCGCCAAGGACGCCATCGACGACCGCGTCCGCAACCTCAACGCCGGCGCCGACGACTACCTGACCAAGCCCTTCAGCTTCGCCGAGCTGCTGGCCAGGGTCCACGCCCGCCTGCGTGCGCGCGATCAGCGGAGCTCCGCGGCGCTGGAGCTCGGCGGGGTCACCCTGGACCTGCACGGTCGGACCGCGACGGTCGACGACGCGCGCATCGAGCTGACCGCCCGCGAGTTCGCCCTGCTGGAGACCTTCATGCGCCACCCGGCGCAGGTGCTCTCGCAGGTCCAGCTCATGGACCGCGTGTGGGGCTACGACTTCGAGCCGGGCTCCAACGTGGTGGAGGTCTACGTGGGGTACCTGCGCCGCAAGATCGGCAGGCACCGCATCGAGACGGTGCGTGGGGCCGGCTACCGGTTCGTCCCATGAGCTGGCGCCGTCGGCCGGACGAACCTCGCCGCACGCCGTGGCGGTGGCTCCGGGTCCGCGTGCCGGCGACGGCGATGGCCGTGTTCACCGTCAGCCTCGCCGTCGCGGCGATCCTCGCCTACGAGCTCCTGCTGCAGGACGGACGCTCCGACATCGAGGTCGTGATCGCTCGGGAGCACGAACGCTTCGAACGGTCGATCGCGGCGCTGCTGCTCGAGGCTCGGGAGGACCGGCCGACCGCCGACGAACGTGCCATCCTGGAGGAGGCCGTCCGCCGGTACCTCCAGCTCAACCCGAGCACGCCGTCCTACTGGACCATCGTCACCTTCGAGGACGGGCTCAGGCTCGCCGCCAGCAACGGGCCTCCCGAGCTGGAGCCACTGTTCGCCGCCCGCAGCCTCCCGAGCGGACCGATGGGCGCACGCGAGGTGATCGACACCGGCACACCGGCCGGCGAGATCCTCACCTCCTCGGCTGCGGTCATCCTCGGCGACGAGCAACTCGCGACGTTGCAGATCGTGGCCCCGATGGCCCCGGTCCGCAGCGAGGCCCGGGAGGCCGCGTACCTGGTCGCCGCGGCCGCCGGCGCATCGCTGCTGGTCGGCGGGGTGCTCCTGGCGGCGACCCTGTGGCGCGCGCTCGCTCCTCTCGGGGCGCTCGCCGCGACGGCACGTTCCACCGAGCTGCGTCGTCTGGATGCTCGCGTCGAGGAGCCGGACTCGGGCGACGAGGTGGCGCTGCTCGCCGCCGAGTTCAACAGGATGCTCGAGCGGCTCGCAGCGGCCAGCCGTCAACAGCAGGAGTTCCTCGCCAGCGTCGGCCACGAGCTCCGCACCCCCATCACGATCGCTCGGGGCAACCTGGAGCTGCTGACCACGGTCGATCGCGGCGATCCCGCCGCCGTCGCGGAGACGGTCGCCATCGTCCATGACGAGCTCGGCCGGATGGGCCGGCTGGTCGAGGACCTGATGACCTTCGCCCGGGTACGCACCCCGGACTTCATCCGCCCTCGGGCGCTGGATGTGGTGTCCTGGTTCGAGGAGCTCGAGCTGAAACTCCAGGCGACACCGACCGGCGACCAGGTCCGGATCCTGCCCCCACCCCCGGTGACCCTCCACGCCGATCCCGACCGACTGACCCAGGCGGTGCTCAACCTGACCACCAACGCGGCCGTGCACAACCCGGTCGGCACGCCGATCCGGATCCGGGCGGTCCTCGACCACCAGGAGGAGGAACTGCACCTCGTGGTGGAGGACGAGGGCACCGGGATCGATCCGGAGATCCTGGATGAGGTGTTCGCACCCTTCGTCCGTGCCGGCGATGCCCGCGACTCCACGGGTCTGGGTCTCGCGGTCGTCCACGCCGTCGTGACCGCACACGGTGGTCGGATCGAGGTCAGCTCGGACCGGGGCGGCACCGTGGTCACCATGACCCTTCCCTGCGACGGCCCCCCCGACGACGTCGCACCCGATGAGGACTCGGCGGGCCTGCCGACGGCCGGACCGGAGGCCGCACCGACCAGCGCGCAGCGACCGCCCGCACTGCCGGTGGCGGCGGCATCCCACGACCGCACGGACCGGAGCTGAGATGGACACGCCCCGCCGCTGGCAGGTCGCCAGCATCGCCACCGCGGTCGCCGGCCTCGGGTTGGGGAGCCTCCTGGTGGGCCGATCACCGAGCGTGGAGGTGGCCCCGATCGACCTCGACATGGCTGTCATCGCCGCTGCCGCCCAGCGCCCGCCCCGGGACCTGGTCCTCCCCGACCCGGCCGAGATCGTCCCACCCGACGTCCGCGAGGACCACCTCACGCCGGCCTCGGCGCCCACGTCCAGCAGCGTGGCAAGCGCGGACCCGCCGCCGTCGCCATCCTCTCGGACCGAGCCACCGGCACGGCCCGCACCGGAGCCGAGGGCCCCGGTGGCCTCACCCGACAGCACCAGTTCACCGGACGCGCCCGCACAGGCGGACTCCGTCGACTCCCTGGACAGCGTCAGCTCCGTGAGCGACTGAGCACCACCAGGTCGTCGCGGTGGATCACCTCGCGCGCGTAGGCCGTCCCGAGCGACTCGACCGCGACAGCGGTCGACCGGCCGGCCAGCCGGACCACGTCGGCCACGTCGTAGTTGCTCAGGCCACGCGCTACCACCTCGCCGTCCGGGTCGATCACCTCGACGGCGTCCCCGGCCCCGAACCGACCGTCGGCCCGCGTGACGCCGACGGCGAGCAGTGACACCCCGCGGGAGCGCAGCGCCGCGGCCGCTCCGGCGTCGACGTGGATGCGGCCGTGGACCCGCAGCGCGTACCCGATCCACAACCGGCGCGCCTCGACCCGGTGGGCCGCGGCGACGAACCAGGTGCCGACCTGCTCACCGTCGAGGACCTGTCGCAGCACGTCCGCCCGGCGGGCATCGGCGATCACGGCGTGCGCCGCCGACGCGACGGCGACACGGGCGGATCCCACCTTGGTGCGCATCCCACCCGAGCCCACGTAGGACCCGACCCCGCCGATGCGCTCGAGGTCGAGCTCCTCGATGTCGTCGACCCGGGGCACCAGTCGCGCCGCCGGGTCGTGGGGGTCACGGTCGTACAGCCCGGCGACGTCGGAGAGCAGCGCCAGCAGATCGGCGTCCAGCATCGAGGTGACCAGCGCGGCCAGGTGGTCGTTGTCGCCGTAGGACAGCTCGTCGGTGGCGACCGCGTCGTTCTCGTTGATGATCGGCACGGCGCCGAGGTCGAGGAGACGCTGCAGCGCCGTGCGGGCGTTCAGGTACCGGCCGCGGTGGACGAAGTCGTCCTGGCTGAGCAGGATCTGGGCAGCGGTCAGCCCGTGCCCGGTGAGGATGCGCTGGTAGGCGTGGATCAGCTCGCCCTGCCCCACCGCCGCGGCCGCCTGCAGGGTGGGCAGGTCCAGTGGCCGGCGCTCGAGCCCGAGGAGCCCCATGCCGGCGGCCACCGCCCCCGACGACACGAGCACGATCCGGGTGCCGGCGGCGTGGGCTGCGACGACCTGATCGGCCAGCCGGGCGACCTGCGAGGCGTCGAGCTGCCCGTCGGGCCCGCGCAGGCTGGACGACCCCACCTTGACCACCGCCAGCTGTGGGCGCTCGAACCGCGGGCTCACGAGCTGGCCCCCTCCTCGGGCTGCGGGGCGTCGTCGAGGTCTCCATCCCCGATGTCGGTCGCGTCGAGCCCGTCCTGATCGTCCTGCTCACCGGCCAGCAGCGCCGCCCGTTCCTCGGGCGGCAGATCGTCCAGCTCGGGCTCGAAGGCGAACACCGCGGTACCGATCACGACATCGTCACCGGAGCGCGCCCCGGCCCGGGTCAGGGCCCGGTCCACGCCGGCCCGGCGCAGACGGCCCTGGAGGTAGCGGACGGCGCCGAGGTCCTCGAGCGGCAGCATCTGCACCCAGCGCTCCACCCGGCGACCGACCACGTGGAACGCACCGTCCTCCCCCCGCTGGACCGTGAAGTCGGGGCCGGTCGGGGCGAGCTGGATCAGCACCTCCTCGTCGGCCGGCTCCTCGGTCCGGATCCCGACCCTCTCGCGCTCCTCGGCCACGAGCCGACCGAGCCGGAACCGCAGGGGGTCCAGCCCTGCGCCGGTGACCGCGGAGACCTCCAGGACGTCCTCACCCTGGGCCTCGAGCCGCTCGCGGACCAGCTCCGCCATCGCCTGCCCGTCGGGGAGGTCGAGCTTGTTGAGGACCACCACCTGTGGGCGCTCGAGCAGCTCGGGATCGTGCCGCTCCAGCTCACCTCTCAGGACCGCGAGGTCACGCACAGGGTCGCGATCGGGGTCGGTCGGGGCCGCGTCGAGGACGTGGAGCAGCACCAGGCACCGTTCGATGTGGCGCAGGAACCTGGTCCCGAGCCCCTTGCCGTCGGCAGCGCCCTCGATGAGCCCGGGGACATCGGCCAGGACGACGTCGATCGGGGTGCCGTCGGCCGTGTCACCGCCGCGCATCACCCCGAGGTGGGGCGTGAGCGTGGTGAAGGGCCACGCCTCGATGCGGGGCCGAGCCGAGGACAGCCGGGCGACCAGCGAGGACTTGCCGACCGAGGGGTAGCCGACCAGGCCGACATCGGCGATCAGCTTCAGCTCCAGCTGCAGGGTGCGCTCCTCGACCCGCTCCCCGCGCTCGCGGAACCGGGGCAGCCGACGGTTGCGGTTCATGAAGGCCGCGTTGCCGCGGCCGCCGCGCCCACCTTCGGCGACCAGCGCCCGCTGGCCGTCCCGTACGAGGTCGGCGAGCACCGCACCGGTGTCGCGGTCGCGGACCACCGTGCCGATCGGTACGCCGATCACGTGGTCGCGACCGCGCTCACCGGTTCGCAGCATGCCGGCCCCGTGGCCGCCGTCACCACCCCGCCGGTGAGGAGACCGGCGAAGGTCGAGCAGGGAGGTCACGTTGCGGTCGGCGACCAGGACCACGTCGCCGCCGGCACCGCCATCACCGCCGTCCGGACCACCCCGCGGGACGTGCTTCTCGCGACGGAAGGACACCGACCCGTCGCCCCCGTCACCGCCACGCACATGGATCGTGCACTCGTCGATGAAGCTGGCGGACTCCACGGTCGGCTCCGGGGTGGGTGGTGGTGACGTGACGAGGGCGGCCACGGGGCCGCCCTCGGTGCAGTTCGGTCGCGGCGCAGCTCAGGCGTCGACCGGGTCCACGTTCGCGGTGGTGCGGCTGCGCGTCTTGTGGAAGCGCACGGAGCCGTCGACGAGCGCGAACAGGGTGTCGTCACCCCCGCGCCCGACGTTGTCGCCGGGGTGGATCTTGGTCCCGCGCTGGCGCACGATGATGCTGCCGGCGGTGACGGCTTCGCCGCCGTAGCGCTTCACGCCGAGACGCTTGGCGTTGGAGTCGCGGCCGTTGTTGGAGGAGCCGCCGCCCTTCTTGGTCGACATGTCAGATCTCCTCGATCCGGATGATCGTGTGGTGCTGGCGGTGGCCGCGACGCTTGCGCTGTCGCGACTTGTTCTTGTAGGTGAACACGCGCAGGTGCTGGCCCCGCTCGTGACCGGTGATGGTGGCTGCGACGCTGCGGCCTGCCAGGTCGCCGCCGGTGGTCACGGCTCCCGTGTCGTCCACGACCATCACGGGCCGCAGGTCCACGGTCTCGCCGACGTCGCCGGCGAGCTTCTCGACGGTGAGCTCCTGACCGGGCTCGACCCGGTACTGCTTCCCACCGGTGGTGATGACCGCGTACACGGCTGGCTCCTGTCGTTCCTCGGGCTCGTTCCCCCCGACCGTCCCCTGGGCCTGGTGCGGACAGCGCGACCGCGTGGGTGCCGCTCCCCCGCGGACGCTCCTGCGCGGTGCGGCAGCGGCGGACGCCGGCGGTGGTGCGGTGTGCCGCGCTCGTGCGCAACGTCGGGACTGGTCATGGAACGAGGTGTTCGGGGCGCACGCCGACCACAGCAGGTCCGGCGCCGGAGGGGGAAGGTACCGGCGCGACGGTCGGGCGGTCAACCGACGCGCAGCACCAGGCGCCCGACGCACATCCGCGGGCTCGGGTTCGGGCGGTCGGCTCGCCGGCCTCGAACCGGTGGGGAACCCCACCGATGGACGCCCCCGACCGACGCGACGTGCCCGTCCGGAGTCGACCGTGGCAGCGAGCACCTGCAGCACCTTGGCCCTGGCCCACTACGAGCCCCTCGCCGGGACGGCGAGCCCGGCCGCGGGCTACGTCCTCATCGAGCAGTCGGGGAGCTGGGGACGGCGGGCGCTGACCGAGAGTGCCCTCGATCCGGGCCTCGGCGCCCGGCTGGAGGCGGCGGGCGCCGCCGCGGGGGTGAAGGTGCTGCTGACGCGGCGACCCGGCCGCCATCCCAGGGCCGAGCCGAGGCACCACGAGGTCGTGCTCGCCCACGTCGGCCCGGCGCCCTGGATGGAGGTGTGCCAGCTCGCGCCAGCGGAGCTCGGCGCCCTGGACCCCGCCGTCTGCGCCGCCCCCACCCCGCCCGGCCTCGGATCCCCCTCCTCTGGACCCCGCTGGCTGGTGTGCACCCATGCCAGGCGCGATCGGTGCTGCGCGAGCCTCGGCCGGCCGGTCGCGGACACGCTGGGTGCCCTCCACCCGGACGAGACCTGGGAGACGAGCCACCTCGGCGGCCACCGGTTCGCCGCGACCATGCTGGTCCTACCCGAGGGGCTGCTGTACGGCCACCTCGATGTGGCGTCGGCGATGGAGGTGGTCACGGGCCATCTCGCCGGCCGGGTCGCCGTCGACCACCTCCGGGGGCGTTCCCACCTGGGCCCGCTGGCCCAGGCCGCCGAGGTGGCGACCCGTCGGTACCTGGAGCTGGACCGGCTCGACGATGTCGAGGTGACCGACCAGCCGGTGCAGGGCCCGGCTCCGGAGGGCGAGCCGGTCCAGGTGGTGGTCGCTGCGGGTGGCCGGCAGGTGCAGGTATCGATCCAGGCCCGACGCGACCCCCAGGCCAGGCCGATGTCCTGCGACGCCGAGCCCGAGACGCCGGTGCTGCTCGAGGTCCTCGACCTCGAGGTCGTCGGCTGATCGGCGCTGCCCGCGTGCTCGTGTGCGTCAGGCCCGCAGACCGTGCCAGGCCATGGCGGCCAGGGTGCGGGGGTCGAAGTCGACCGTCAGGTCGGCGAGCAACGGTGACAGGCGGTGCATCCGGGTGTGGGTGTGCAGCCAGGGCGGGGTGAGCGGGGGACGCCAGGGCCCCCGGATGACGGTCTTCTCCACGTCCTCGAGCAGGAAGGTGTTGTGCGCCGTCCCGCGCCCGGACTGGATGTCGGTCAGCTCGTTGCCGGCGTAGGCGCCCCAGGGGGGCGAGACGAACACGAAGCCGATCCCGGCCCACAGGTTGACGCCCACCGTGCCGTAGCGCAGCTGCTCGACGGCCCGCTCCACCGCCGCCGCGACCTCCGGATCCGCCAGCGAGCGGGGGTGGACCAGCAGGGTGGCCGACAGGTTGCCCCACAGCTGCTCGTTGCAGAGCCGCACGGCCTCCTCGATGAAGTCGGGGACCGACCGGGGGGCATCGAGGGCGGTCTCGCTGATCACCCCGCAGAAGGACTCGGTGGTGAACACGACGTCGTCGGTCACCGATGGGTCGACGTCGGGGATCAGGGTGAAGGGCAGCCCACCCTCCACGGCCTCGCTGAGGCGTTCCGCCTGGCGATGGGTGGACACGAACAGCTCGTAGCGCTCCTCGGCCCCGGGGTAGTAGAACTCCCGCGGGGTCGCCCGCCGGAAGGAGTCACGGACGGCATCGACCAGGGCCCGCCGCTTCGACCAGGCCCGGTGCTGGATGATCACATCGCCGGCGACGCAGTTGAACCCGGCGTTGTTCACCAGCATCGAGGCGATGTGGTCGCCCTGGAAGGCGAGGTCCTTGGCCGTCCAGGGCCCCGGCACGACGATCACCGGGCTCACGTCGCCGAGCTCGGAGGTGATGGGCACGTCGATCCGGGGCCGACCCTCGGCACGGCGCTGCTGGCCCTCCTCGCCGGTCCCGAACACGATCGCATCGTGGGTGCGATCGGAGCCGGTGATGTGGATGGCGTCGATGTCGGGGTGCTCGGTGAGGTGCCGCCCGACGTCCACACCGCCGTGGACGATGCGGAGCAGACCCGCGTCGATCAGCGGCGCGAAGGCCGCGGCGAGGTGCGGTCCCAGGTAGGCGTTGACCGGGTTCATCTTCAGCACCACGACCCGGTCCAGGGCGAAGAGCTGGTAGAGCGCGTCCATCGGGCCGATCGAGGAGACGTTGCCCGCACCGAGCACCACCGCCACCCCAGGGACCCGTTCGTGGTCCGGCCGGTAGCTCCGCCCCATCCGCGCCATGGCCTCGTCCAGACTGACCCCGGGCTCGAGCCAGGCCTCGGCCGTGAGCCCGGTGTGGACCAGCCGGTCGAGCCGGTCGCCGGGCACGACGTCGACGACCACCCGGGCCCCCTCGGTCCGCATCCGCGGCGGCCGGGGCCGGCCGGTCCTGTGGATCTCGGTCAGGGTGGCGTGGAGCAGCTGCAGGTTGCGCAGCACGAAGTAGGGCCCCGTCCCCCAGTCCTCCCCGGCGAGGTCGCTGTCCGGCGCGATGCCCTTGGCGGCAGCGGCGCTGGCGGCCCAGCCGCCACCGGCCGCATGGGTGGTCCGCTGGAGCTCGGCCAGCAGCGCCAGCCGCTCGGTGATGTCGGTGGCACACCACCCGGCAGCGGCGCCACGCAGCTCGGCGATCGCCTCGTCCAGCTCGGCCGGGGTGGCCTCCCGATCGGGCGTACCCACCGTCGCGGGCACGGTCCCCGCGCGCTGCTCCTGCGCTCCGAGGCTGGCGGTCCGACTCATGGGGCACCTCCCCGACCCGTGGGGCACGGGGGCGCGGCCCCATCTCTCCCGACATCGTAGGCGAGCACGCCCGGCGCAGGGTCACCCGGCAGGTCACCGGGCACCCCGGCGCCCCGGCGCCCCGGTGCCCCGGTGCCCCGGCGCCCGCGGGGAGCCGGCTCGTCAGGGCTGCGCGCCGACGCCCCGGGTCCAGCTGGCGTGCAGCGCACCGTAGACCCCGCCCTCGTCGACCAGGTCGCGGTGGTGTCCACGTTGGACCAGCCGTCCAGCGTCGAAGACCAGCACCTCGTCGGCGGCCTCGGCCGTGGACAGACGGTGCGCGATGGTGACCGTGGTCCGGCCCGAGGTGAGCCCGGCCAGCGCCCGCTGGGTCCGGACCTCGGTCGCCGGGTCGACCGCCGAGGTGGCCTCGTCGAGGACCAGCAGATCGGGGTTGGCGACGTAGGCACGGGCCAGCGCCACCAGCTGCCGTTCCCCGGCGGACAGCGAGCCGCCCCGCTCCCCGACGCGGGTGTTGAGGTGGTCGGGCAGCTCGTCGATCCAGTCACCGAGGCCGAGCTCGAGGAAGGCCAGCGTGAGGTCCTCATCGCTCAGGCCACCGCGCCCCATGCGGACGTTGTCGGCGATCGTGCCATCGAACAGCGCACCGTCCTGGGGGACCATCACCACCCGGCGCCTGAGCGAGGAGAACCGGAGCTCGTCCACCGGGATCCCATCGAGCAGCACCCGTCCCTCGAGCGGGTCCATCAGCCGGGTCAGGAGCTTGGCGAAGGTCGTCTTGCCCGAACCGGTCTCACCGACCACCGCGACCCGGGTCCGCGGCGCGATCTCCACCTCGACGTCGTCGAGGACCACGGGACCCGTCGCGGCGCGGGCGGCCTCCCCCGGACGCGGGTACCGGAAGCTGACGTGCTCGAAGCGGATGTGCACCGGCCCCGGTGGCAGCTCGCGACCCGTCGGGCCGGGGTCGGCGACATCGGGCTCCACATCGAGGATGTCCAGCACCCGACGCCACCCGGCCACGGCGGTCTGGCCCTCGTTGATCACCTCGGCCGCGATCAGCACCGGATCGACGAACAGCGTGATCAGGAACAGGAAGGCCAGCACGGTGCCGACGGTGACCTGGTCGTCGATGCCGAGCAGCACCCCGCCGACCACCGCTGCGGCCGTGGCCAACGCCCCGAACACCTCGCCGGTCCCGGAGAACATCGAGGAGTAGGTGCCGGCACGCACGGCGGCCCGGCGGTGCTCCTCGATGCGGGCGTCGAGCCGGTCCTGGGTGCGCTCCTCGATGCCGTAGGCCCGCACGACCGGCGCGCCGACGACGGTCTCCGCCAGCGCGCCGAGCATGGCGCCCACCTTCTCGCGCACGATCAGGTAGGCGACGGTCAGCCGGCGCTGGAACCACCGCGCGCCCACCATGAAGGGG
Organism: Nitriliruptoraceae bacterium; assembly: GCA_007131525.1. Lineage (GTDB taxonomy): Bacteria > Actinomycetota > Nitriliruptoria > Nitriliruptorales > Nitriliruptoraceae > T1Sed10-7. The sequence continues at coordinate 17,832 of SLQK01000224.1, forward strand.
ATGAAGACCACCAGGACCAGCACCGTCAGGCGCCAGGAGTAGGCGAGCATCACCAGGGTCGCCACCGTGAGCTGACCGACGCTGGTGATCAGGTTCAGGCCGGCCCACTGCATGAACCGGCTGATCTCGTCGATGTCGGAGGTCACCCGGGAGACCAGGGCGCCGCGCTGCTGGGTGGCCTGGTGGAGCATGGAGAGGTC
>SLQK01000285.1 GCA_007131525.1 Nitriliruptoraceae bacterium
CGACGGGCAGGGATGGGCTGCGCTTGGGTGTCGGCCGCTCATCGGGTGGTGCGACCGGTGACCGCGAGCACGGGCGCCGCCCTCGCTGACCCACACGCTAGTGGGCTGGGGGCCGGCACGGAGCGGTGCGACCGTGCGATGGGCCGGGTCTGTGGGCGATCGGCCGGTGGGACGTCGGGTTGCTCGTGTGCCGGCGTCGGGTTGCTCGCGCACTCGTGTTGGGTTGCTCGCGCACTCGTGTTGGGTTGCTCGCGCACTCGTGTTGGGTTGCTCGTGTGCCGGCGTCGGGTTGCTCGCGTGCCGACGTTGGGTTGCTCGCGCACCGGCGTCGGACCTGTCCCGGCTGCGGTGCGCGAGCAACGGGCGCCGGGTCGGCGGCGCCGCCGTCAGTCGTCCTCCGGCCCGAAGCGTGTCAGCCCCAGCACGACCCAGAACACGAGCAGCACGCTGGTTCCGATCAGGACGGGCACGGCGCCGAGCTGGGCGATCAGCGGCACGGACGCGGCGGTGAACAGCCCGCCGCCGACCACCGGTTCGAACAGCAGCTGCTTGTAGCCGAACGCCTCCAGCCCGCGGGAGCGGTTCCGTGGGTCAGCGATGCGCATCAGCAGCAGGCCGGTGACGGTCATGCCCATCGACTGCCCGAAGTCACCCAAGCCACGCTCGTAGGCGTACTCCGGCACGATCCGCGGTGCCAGCAGCAGGAACGCACCGACGTTCCACACGATCCCGGCGATCGCCAGCAGCGCGAAGGGGGCGAGGTTCCCGCCGATCGCCTCCAGCGACAACGTGCCCAGCGCCGCGACGATGATCAGGTCGAGCGCCGCCCCGGAGATCCGGTTGATGAGCTGGCGGTCCACCAGTTCGGCGCGGCCGGTCCGGTCGAGCACGAGTTGCAGCACCACGCCCCCGATCATGGCCAGCGGGAACAGGGGCAGGTGCACCAGCAGTTCGAGACCGTCCTCGCCGCCCCAGGTCGCCACCTCGATGGCCTCCAGCCCCTGGAGCATGAGCCAGCCGATGGCGATGGCGACGGCCACGAAGCCGAGGTGGATCGACAGCGGATCGGTCGCCGTCGTCCGCCGGTCCCGGCCCGCCCCCTCGCGGTCGTCGAGGTCGTCGAGATCGTCCTCGGTCTGCGAGCGGGCGGCGTCGACGGGGTTACCGGAGCTGTCCAGCGCGATACGGCCGGTCCGCACGCCCCAGTTGATGATGACCGTGCCGATCAGGACGCCTCCCAGCAGCCCGATCGTGGCGAGCCCAAGGGCCAGGTCGGTGCCCTCGGCGAAGTCGAACTCCTCGAAGGTGGAGGACAGGCCGGCCGAGGTGCCGTGGCCACCCTCGAACCCGATCTCGATCAGTGCACCAGCGACGGGCGGGAGGCCGAACACCGGCCCCAGGACGACCAGGGCCAGGAGCAGGCCGACGACGTACTGCCCCCACGCGATCGACTGCCCCAGGGCGACCTGCGGGCCGGCGACCTCCCAGATCTGGCGCAGACCCGGGATGTGCTTGCCGATGAACAGCGCGGCGAACACCACGCTGATCAGCAGGACCGGGAGCTCGCTCCAGACCTCGAGGACCGCTGCTGGGAGCAGCCCGTCGACCAGCCACTCGGGGCCGTCCAGGGCAGTGGCGATGCGGCCGAGCACCTGCGGTCCGGCGAGCAGAGCGAGCGCCCCCCCGATCACCGACGCCGGCAGGAAGAGCCGCCGGAACAGGACGATCCGGGAGCGGAGCCACTTCGCGATGACCAGGAACAGCCCGATCACCAGCAGAGCGGTGAAGACGTCGACGACAGCGACGGACACGCGTGACCTTCCGTGCAGGTCCAAGGGGGGCGGGGAGCCGGCCGGGGCCGGCTGGGGATCCGATCGCGCCGGGTGCACGCGGCCCGCGTCCTTCTGGCGCTCGCGTCGGATCTTGCCGGTCGCAGGCCCACGGGCGATCACAGGGGCTGTCGTCGACCGTAGCAACGGCGGACGCCGGCGGAGCGGGGCTGGCCCGTCCGTCCGCCGCTGCACGCTGCCGGTGCGACTAGCGTGGCGAGGCATGGAACCTGCGCGCCTCGTCGGTCTGCGGACCTTCGCCTCCGTGGCCGACGACATCCTCGTCCGCCCCCCACGCCGAGGTGGCACCCGCATCGTCGCTGTGGACGGGGGATCGGCGGCAGGGAAGTCCACCTTCGCTGCCCGCCTCGCCGGTGCGCTCGCGACGACCGTCGTGCACACCGATGATGTTGCCTGGTGGGAGAGCTTCTTCGGGTGGACGCCCCTGCTGGTCGAAGGGGTGCTGGAGCCGTTACTGGAGGGGTGTCCCGTGCGGTTCCGCCCACCTGCCTGGGAGGCGCGTGAGCGCGGCGGCGCCATCGTTGCCGAGCCCGGTCCGGCGGTGGTCGTCGAGGGTGTGGGTGCCGGCCGGCAGGAACTGGCGGGCTACCTCGACCACCTCATCTGGGTCGACACCGACCGCCAACTGGCGTACGAGCGAGGGCTGGCCCGGCCGGGGGAGGATCCCGGGTTCTGGCGGGAGTGGGAGCTCGAGGAGGAGGCGCACTTCGCGCGCGACCGGCCCTGGGAGCGGGCCGACCTGCTGGTCAGCAACGACCCCCCGCCGCCGCCTGATCCGGAGCGGCAGCTGCGGGTGATCGAGGCGGCCACGTGGCGCGTCGAGGATCGTCCCCGCTGAGGCGCGCTGGGCGCAGGGGGCGGCCCCATGCCGTTGCTCGCGGAGCACCGGGGGACCTGTCCCTGCTGCGGTGCGCGAGCGATGGAGGCAGCCGGTCGGACGGCGGCAGGTCGGGAGCTCGGCCGGCCGGGTGGTCGCGGGTGCGGTGACGTGGCGCCGGCACGCAGACCGGGAACGTCGGCCCTTCGGACGGGCCCGCGACCTGTGCTCCGGTCACCGGCCACCTACGGTCGGATGTCCAGTCGATGAACCTCGCGACCGGCGCCACCTCGGCGTCAGCTTCTCGGAGCGCCCATGGACGTCACCACCTTCCATCTCCCTGACGGTACCGAGGTACCCCGCCTGGGCTTCGGCACCTTCGAGTTGTCCGGGGAGGATGCGTACCGCTCGGTGGCGGTCGCCCTGGAGGCGGGCTACCGGCACGTCGACACCGCGCAGGGCTACGCCAACGAGGCGGAGGTCGGCCGTGCCCTGGCGGAGAGCAGCGTCGATCGCGACGAGGTGTTCGTCACCACGAAGCTGAAGCCCTCCAACGCCACCGCGGGCGCCGTCCGGTCCTCGATGGTGGACAGCCTCCGGGCCCTCGGCACCGACCGGGTGGACCTCTTGCTGCTGCACTGGCCAGCGGAGCACGTCGCACCGCTGGCAGAGACGCTCGAGGCCATGACGAGCCTCCGTGAGGATGGGTTGACCCGCGAGATCGGGGTCTCCAACTTCCCCTCGAAGATGTTGGCGAGGGCCTACGAGTTGGCGCCCGTGGTGACCGACCAGGTGGAGCATCACCCCTACCTCGGTGTCCCCAAGATCGAGGAGGTGCTGCGGGTCCGGGGCGGCTTCCTCACGGCGTACTCGCCCCTGGCGCGCGGGAAGGTCGCCGCCGACCCCGTGCTGAAGGAGCTGGCGATCGCCCATGATGTGACACCGGCTCAGATCACCCTGCGCTGGATGCTGCAGCGTCCGGGGGTGGTGACGATCCCGAAGTCCGGAACGCCTGAGCGGATCCGATCCAACGTCGAGGTGTTCGACTTCGCGCTCAGTGACGACGAGATGGCCCGTGTCGATGCGCTGGAGCGCGGCGAGCGGTTGATCGATCCCGGCGGTGGTCCGGACTGGGACTGAGGAGTACTCCCGCCTCGGTCGCCGGGACGTGCGCGCGCCGATGACCGATGGCCGACCGGTCACCCGGTCGGCCATCGGTCGGGACGCGGACGCGTCAGGCGATGCGTTGCCGCAGCGCGACCGCCAAGCCGCCAGCGGCCGCCATGGCCAGGATCGTCGCGATGGCCTTGAACGGCGTCGACGGTCCTCCGTCCGGGCTGCCGACGGCGGCGAGCTCGAACTGATAGACCGCGGAGGCCTCCGCACCGTCGACGGTGCCGTACGGCAGCCCCTCACGGGCCTGTCCACGGGCGTCGGCGGCCCTGGCGTGCTCGACGGCCATCGCCGGAGTGATGGTCGCCTCGCTGGCACCGGCGACGAGCTGCGAGGTCCCCTCGTCGGTCAACCGACGGGATCCCTCGGCGACGCCGCTCATGGCGTCCTCGACCGTGACGAGGCCGTCGGCGAGCGTCTGCGCGCCGTCGCCGGCGTCGCCCAGCCCATCGGCGAGCTGGTTCGCGCCATCGTCGAGCTGCCCGAGCCCGCTGGCCAGGTCGTTGGCGCCGCTACTCGCGGTCCCCGCGCCCGCGGCCAGCCGCTGGCCACCGTCGTCGAGCTGACGAAGGCCGTCGGCGAGGTCGCCAGCACCACTTGCAGCGGTCCCGGCGCCGGCGGCGAGCCGCTGACCACCGTCATCGAGCTGGCCCAACCCGTCAGCGAGCGCGGCCGAGCCTGCGGCCGCACCCTGCAGCCCGGTTGCGAGCTCGCTGGCTCCCGCTGCGGCGGCGTCGAGCCCCCCGGAGAGCTGGGCCGCGCCGCCCTCCAGCAGCCCGAGGACCTGCTTCACCCCACAGGGGTTGGCGGGGTCGGTCGGGTTCTGCAGGTTGCAGGCCGGGTTGTCCAGGCCCCCCTGGAGCAGCTGCACGCCCGGGATGATGGTCTTGGTCACCCCGTCGTCGACCTGCACAGAGATGCATGACAGCGCTCGGATCACATTCAGGCCTCTAAGGTCCCCCGCCTGCACGGCTCCGATGGCTGCCTCGCAGGACGCCGGCCAGGAGCCGAGCTGGTTCGCTTGCAGCGAGAGCCTTTCCTGCAGCTGCGTCGCACCACCGTCCACGACGGTGGCGATACCTTCAATCGTCGCGACGCCGCCCCTGGCACCCTCCACCAGTGCGGTCTGCGTGGGATCGAGCCCGGTGCCCTCCAGTGCCTGGAGCGCCCCGTCCACCCCCTTGGCGGCCTCGCCGATGCCGGCGGCACCGGCGGCCAGCTGCCCGGCCACTCCCGCCGCTGTGGCTGCTCGGTCTCCGGCGTCATCGCCGTCGGCGTCAGGACCGAAGCTGAGCGCCAGTCCGCCGCTGAGGCCGCGCATCGCACCGGTCCCAGGTGCCAG
>SLQK01000153.1 GCA_007131525.1 Nitriliruptoraceae bacterium
GGACCCCGGACCTCGGACCTCGGCCGCTGGGCCTACGACCCCTTCGCCGTGGACCGCTTGCCGGTCGACTTCCGACCCTTCGTCGTCCTGGTGGCCTTCTTGCCCGACGCCCGCTTCCGGCCCGAGGCCTTCTTGGCCGGTGGGTCCTGGGTGCCGGTGTAGGTCATCGGGATCGGCTCCGGGACCTCCTCGGTCTCCAGGGGCTCGCCGCCGAGCTCGGGGTCGAAGGCCTCGACGCCCTCCACGACCGTCCACGTCGCCACCGAGGGAACCTCGAAGTCCTCGAGCGCGAACACGTGGTTGCGCTCGGGGTGGGTGCAGACCGCGACCGGTTCACGACGGTTCCTCGGCGGTGGCCGCAGTGGCGCACCGCACTCGGGACAGGGGGTCGCGATGGGCAGCGACCACACGGCGAACTCGTCCTTCGGGTAGCCGGTCGAGCCGACGAAGGGCTTGCCGTACCGCGACGTGCGCCGCTCGAGGTAGCTGCCCTCGGGGTCGGTGGGCGACCGGAAGGGCACCACCTCACCGTCGGCGTCGGTGTACATCAGCCGGTGCTGGACGTTGCGGATGCCCTTGCACGTCGGGTAGTCGACGCAGCCGTAGAAGGTCCCGAACCGACCCGTCCGCGCCACCATCGGCGAGCGGCACTCCGGGCAGCGCACCCGTTCGTCCGGCTCGGGCTCGGGTTCGGGCTCACCGACCGAGCCGTCCTCCTCGAGGGGCAGGGTGCCGTCGCAGTCCGGCCAGCGACTGCAGGAGGCGAACCACTGCTTCGACTTGCCCGAGAAGACGCGCTCCATCGGCGCCCCGCACTCGGGGCAGTCGGCCGGGTGGTACAGCGGCAGACGCGGACGCTCGGGTTTGCGCTCGCGGACCCACTCGTCCACCTCGTCGAGGAACCGGCGCACGGTGACCGACCAGTCCTCGTCGCCAGCGGCGATGTCGTCGAGGGTGTCCTCCATGCGGGAGGTGAAGCCGATGTCGACGATCTCGTGGAAGTGGGCCGTGAGGAAGGAGACGACCACCTCGCCGAGGGGGGTGGCGAAGAACCGGCGAGCCTCCTTGCGGACGTACTCGCGGCTCTCGAGGGTGGAGATGATCGAGGCGTAGGTGGACGGGCGCCCGATGCCCTCCTCCTCGAGCCGCTCGACCAGGGTCCGCTCGGAGTACCTCGGTGGTGGGGTGGTCTCGTGCTGCTCGGGGTCGAGCGCCGCGAGCCACAGCGGCTGCCCCTCGTCGAGCTGGGGCAGGGACTCCGTGACCTCGTCGGCGCCCTCATCCTCGTCCCGCACGGCGCGGTAGGCGCGGAGGAAGCCGTCGAAGCGCTCGACCTGCCCGGTGACCCGGAAGGTCAGCGCCTCGTCGCCGGTCCCGGCGACCACATCTGCCGACACCCGGTCGAACACTGCGGCGGCCATCTGGGTGGCGACGGTGCGCTTCCAGATCAGCTCGTACAGCTTCGCCTGCTCCGGCTTGAGGTAGCGGCGCACCTTGTCCGGCGTGCGGGCGATCGAGGTGGGCCGAATCGCCTCGTGGGCCTCCTGGGCACCCTTCGCCTTCGATGCGAACCGGCGGCTCTGCTCGATGCCGTACCGCTCGCCGTAGACCGAGCGGACGTGGCTGTGGATCTCCTTGAGGACCTGGTCGGACAGATGCAGCGAATCCGTCCGCATGTAGGTGATCAGCCCCACCTGCTCGCCGCCGAGGTTGATGCCCTCGTACAGCTGCTGGGCCACGGCCATGGTCTGGCGGGCGCTGAACCCGTACTTGGACGCCTCGCCCTGCAGGGTGGAGGTCTTGAAGGGCGGCTTCGGCTGGCGCTTGGCTTCGGTCCGGCGGACCTCGGCGACCCGGTAGTCGAGCCCGCGGGCGCGCTCGGCGATGGCCGTGGCCTCGGCCTCGGTGCGCACCACCCGCAGTCCCGCCCGCTGGGCGTCGCTCCTGTCCTCGAGGTCCTTGGGCGTCACCACCCGCTGCTCGCCCACCGCGAACAGCTTCGCCTCGATCTCCGGGCTGCCACCGTCGCTGCGGGCGAACAGGGCCGGGAAGCTCCAGTACTCCTCCGGGACGAAGGCGCGGATCTCCTCCTCCCGGTCCACGATCATCCTGAGCGCCACCGACTGCACCCGGCCGGCGGAGATGCCCGAGGCCACCGCCCGCCAGAGCACCGGGGAGATGCGGTAGCCGACGATGCGATCCACCGCGCGACGGGCCTGCTGGGCGTCGACCAGGGCCGTGTTCAGACGCCGAGGTGACGCGAAGGCCTCCCGGATCGCGGTCTCGGTGATCTCGTCGAAGGTCACGCGCTTGGTGTCGTCGAGGTCGAGGTCGAGCACCTCGGCGATGTGCCAGGCGATCGCCTCACCCTCCCGGTCGAGGTCCGGGGCGAGCCAGACGCTGGTCGCGTCCTTGGCGGCCTTCCGGAGGGCGGCCACGTGCTTCTTGGAACCCTCGGGGATCTCGTAGACGAGTTCCGCGTCGCCGGCGTCGGTGAACTCGATCGCGAAGTCGGAGCGTGGGAGGTCGCGGATGTGGCCGTAGGAGGCCAGGACCTTGTAGCCCGAGCCGAGGTAGCGCTCGATGGTCTTGGCCTTGGCGGGTGACTCGACGATGACGAGGTTGTCTGCCACTGGTGGGGAGGCCCTTCCTGGAGTGAGCGCCCGGGATCCAGCGGGCGCTGAGTTGCGCGGAAGGTGAGGCCACGGCGCCCATCTGTCAATCCCGGAGGGTCCTGCGACGTCGAGGTGGAGGCGCCCGATCGCGACGGGGTCCCCGAAGGGGGACCCCGCTGACGACAGCCGGCCAGCGCGCGACCCGCACGGACTGTGGTCGTGGCGCACGCCCCGGGATGGCCGGCGGGAACGCGGTCGCGCTAGGCTCGGTAACGGTAGGCGAGCCGTGGCGGCCCACGGTCTCGCCGTCTCGCATGCAAGGGGCGTGACCGGTCCCCCACGGGGTCGACCTCCGGAGCGCTCCCCCTGCAGCGGTCCCGACGGAGTCCTGGGGCCCTGCCGGGAGCGAGACCCCCCGACGTCGACCACCAGCCCGCGGCGCGGCACCGCGCTGTGACCAGCTTCCCAGTACCCGACCAGACCAGGCCCGCGCGACGACACGGCTTCCGCCGCGCGCGACGGCCCGCTCCCCGGCGCAGGGAGGACCTCCCCCGGCCGGAACGACCGAAAGGGACGTCCCCGTGGAACTGATCCCCTACCTCGCGATCCTCGCGAGCTTCGCAGCGCTCGCCCTCGCGGCCTACTACGCGAAGGTGGTGAACGCCGCCGACCCCGGCAACGAGGTGATGCAGGACATCGCCGCGAGCATCCGGGACGGCGCCATGGCGTTCCTGCGTCGCGAGTACCGCGCGATCGCCGTCTTCGTGCTGGCCCTGACCGTGGTGGTGTTCATCGCGCTACCCACCCTGCGCCCCTGGGGCTCCATCGGTGTGGTGATGGGAGCGGTGTTCTCCGGGATCGCCGGGTTCGTCGGCATGAGGATCGCGACCGCCGCCAACGTGCGCACGGCCCAGGCCGCCCGTGGGGGTGCTGGCCAGGCCCTGCCGCTCGCCTACCGGGGCGGTGCGGTCATGGGCTTCACGGTGGCGGGTCTCGGGCTGCTGGGCATCTCGCTGGCCTACCTGCTGTTCGTCCAGATCCTGCGGGTCGACGACGCCTTCCAGGTGGTGGCCACCTTCGGGCTCGGTGGCTCCTCGATCGCGCTGTTCGCGCGTATCGGTGGCGGGATCTACACCAAGGCCGCCGACGTCGGCGCCGACCTCGTCGGTAAGGTCGAGGCCGGCATCCCCGAGGACGACCCCCGCAACCCGGCGACCATCGCCGACAACGTCGGCGACAACGTCGGTGACGTGGCCGGGATGGGCGCCGACCTGTTCGAGTCCTACGCCGGCTCGATCGTGGCGCCGATGGTGCTGGCGGCCCTGCTGTTCGGTGGGGTGGACTTCGCGACCAAGAACGTGGCCGACGACTTCACCGCCCTCCAGCAGACGACCTTCCTGTTCCCACTCCTGGTCGGTGCGGTGGGCATGCTCGCCTCGATCATCGGTTCCTTCCTGGTGCGTGGCCGCAAGGGCAAGTCGCTGTCGAGCCAGCTGCACTTCGGGACCAACGTCGCCATGGTGATCACCGCAGTTGCGGGTGTCGCCGGTGCCGCCTGGATGTTCAGTGGCGTCGAGGAGGTCGCCGACGGCCGTGCCTACCTCCTCGGTGTCCCGATCGTGCTCGGCCTCATCGTCGGCTACGCCATCGGCTTCGCCTCCGAGTACTACACCTCCGACCACTACCCGCCCGTGAAGAAGCTCGCGAAGCAGGCCGAGACGGGCCACGCCACGGTGATCATCGCCGGCATCGCCGAGGGCATGATCTCCACCGCAGCCGCGGTCGCCCTGATCGTGGGCGCGATCGGCGGCTCCTACTGGGTGGGCCTGCTCGCCCTGCCCGACCTCGGGATCGATGGCGGGCTCTACGCGGCCGCGCTGGCGGCGATCGGCATGCTCGCCACCACCGGTGCGGTCGTGGCGGTGGACGCCTACGGCCCGATCTCGGACAACGCCGGTGGCATCGCCGAGATGGCCCACCTGCCGCCGGAGGTCCGCGAGGTCACCGACTCGCTGGACTCGCTGGGCAACACCACCGCTGCGGTGGCCAAGGGCTTCGCGATCGGCTCCGCGGCGCTGACCGCGCTCGCGCTGTTCCGCGCCTTCACCGCCGCGGTCGACATCTCCGTGATCGACCTGACCGCGGTCGACGTCATCATCGGGCTGTTCCTCGGTGGTGTCGTCACCTTCGCCTTCGCGGCCCTGACCATGAAGTCGGTGGGGCGCGCCGCCCAGGACATGATCCTCGAGGTGCGCCGCCAGTTCGCCGAGATCCCCGGCCTGCGCGAGGGCAAGGAGGGCGTGAAGGCGGAGTACGCGAAGTGCGTGGACATCTCCACCAAGGCCAGCTTGCGCGAGATGATCCTGCCCGGCTCGCTCGCCATCGTGCTGCCGCTGCTGGTCGGGCTGTTCATCTCCGAGGAGGCCCTCGGTGGACTGCTCGCCGGCGCTCTGGTCACCGGCTTCCTGCTCGCCATCTTCATGGCGAACGCCGGTGGCGCCTGGGACAACGCGAAGAAGTACATCGAGGCC
>SLQK01000172.1 GCA_007131525.1 Nitriliruptoraceae bacterium
GCCCACCAGCGCCGCAGGCGGGCCCTCCGCGCCGGGGCCCGCACCGGCCTCAGGCCCCTCGGGCCCGCCGCCGGGTGTCGCGGGGCCACCGCCCGGTGCCCCAGGGCCGGCGCATGCCGCCAGCAGGACCACGACCAGTGCCGCGGACGCGAACGTCGCGGATGGGATGGTCGGCCGGCCGCGATCCGACCGACGGTGACGGCCCGTCCACGCGGTCCAGGCTCCTGCGACGTGGGACACGAGGGGACCTCCAGCATCGTCGCGACCTGGTCGGCCGCGTCCGCGGGGTGGGACGACCGGAGGAGCTTGGCGGTTCCCTCGGGCGAACGCCAGCGAGCCGCCGCTGCTGCCCGGGGCGCGAGGACGCGACCACACCCCGACTGGGTCACCCCGCGACCAGCGACGCCATCCGGCCCTACCCTCCCGCAACCATGAGCGATCACCACGCACCCGCCGACGTCCGCGCCTACCTGGAGATCCGGACGGCCTCGCCGTCCAGTTGGTCGCCCGACGGCAGCAAGCTGCTGGTCTCCTCCGATCTGTCGGGGACCGCCCAGGTGCACCGCCTCGATCTGGCCCCCGATGTCGAGCTGCCGGTGGCCGCCCACGAGCTGACGCCGCTGACCCGCTTCGAGGAACCCATCGGTGCCGGCTACCTCCCCGCCCACCCGGGCGGCGGCGACGGCGACGTGCTCCTGCTGGCCACCGACGAAGGCGGCAACGAGCGCTACCAGCTGTTCACCACCCCCGACGATCCGGCCTCGCCCCTGGCCGGCCCCGAGGACCTCGACCCCCTGGTGCACGATCCCGACCACATCCACCGGCCGGGCGGGGTCAGCCGGGACGGGCGCCTGCTCGCCTACGCCACCAACCGTGGCGACGGGGTGGCCTTCGACACCTGGGTGCGGGACCTGACCACCGGGGACGAGCGCTGCGTGTTCGCATCGGGCGGGTGGACCGGGCCCGGCGGCTTCTCGCCCGACGGGCGCTACCTCGCCGTCTCCGAGCTGACCACCCGTGCCGGGGACAACCGCGTCCACCTCGTCGACCTGCACGCCCTGCACGACGGCGAGGTGGCCGACCCCCTGCACCCCGCGGTCACCGAGCTCTGCCCCCACCCGGAGGAGGCAGGGACCGTCGGGACCCCCAGCTGGCTGCCGGACGGCTCCGCGTTCTTCCTGTCCACCGACGTCGGTCGGCCCTTCGTCGGCATCGCCCGGGGCACACCCGAGGGGGAGTGGGACCACGTCATCCAGCCGGGCTGGGACGCCGGCGCGGCGGTTGACTGGACCGGCTCGCACCTGCTGGTGGTGTGGAACGAGGACGGCATCACCCGGGCCGAGCTGCGTGACCCCCACAGCCTGGAGGTCCGCACCGGCGTGCCGCTCCCCGGCGACGGGGTCGCCAGCGGCTTCCGCTTCAGCCGGGACGGCCGCTGGCTGAGCTTCGGGTACTCCTCGCCGCTGGTGCCCGGTGACGCCTGGCGCTACGAGACCTCGACCGGGGAGCTCCAGCGGCTGACGGTCAGCCCCTGCGAGGTGGACCCGGCCACCTTCGTCGACGCCGAGCTGGTGCGGTTCCCCTCCTTCGACGGCCGCGAGATCCCGGCCTTCGTGTTCCGGCCCAGCGGCCGGGAGGCGACCGCCGGGCCGGCGCCGGTGGTCGTCATCATCCACGGTGGGCCCGAGAGCCAGTACCGCCCGTCCTTCGCGCCGCTGACCCAGTACCTGCTCGCGCGCGGGTTCGCGGTCGTCGCCCCGAACGTGCGGGGGTCCACCGGGTACGGCCGCGAGTACCAGCACCTCGACGACGTGGACAAGCGCCTCGACAGCGTCCACGACCTGGGTGCGCTGCACGACTGGCTCGGGACCCAGCCGGATCTCGACGAGGATCGGGCGGCGCTGTACGGCGGCTCCTACGGCGGGTACATGGTGCTCGCCGGCCTGGCCTTCCAACCCGACCGCTGGGCCGCGGGGGTGGACATCGTCGGGATGAGCGACCTCGTCACCTTCCTGGAGAACACCTCCGAGTGGCGCCGGGCCTTCCGCGAGCGCGAGTACGGCTCTCTGGAGCACGACCGCGAGCTGCTGCGCGAGCTGTCCCCGATCACCCACGTGGAGCGGATGCGGGCCCCGCTGTTCATCATCCACGGGGCGAACGACCCCCGCGTGCCCCTCGGCGAGGCCGAGCAGATCCACCGGGTGCTGACCGACCGCGGCATCCGCAGCGAGCTGCTCGTCTACCACGACGAGGGGCACGGACTGTCCAAGCTCGCCAACCGGGTCGACGCCTACCCGAAGGTCGCCGACTTCCTCCACGAGGTCCTGGGACACTGAGGCTTCGCGGCTGGGGCGGTGATCGCCGGTGACCGCACCGCCGGTCGCACGAACGGCCGCAGGAACGACCGCACCGCCGGCCGGCCCGCTCCGGGTGGTCCGCCGCCCGGCCCGCCGCGAACCTGTCGGGGACGGCGGAGAGAGGAAGGCGACCCGATGCGGGTGCTGGTGACCGGAGCGACCGGCTACATCGGTGGCCGGCTGGTCCCCGTCCTGCTCGAGCGCGGTCACGAGGTCGTCTGCGCCGCCCGCACCCCGGCCAAGCTCGACGATCGTCCCTGGCGAGAAGACGTCGAGGTGGCCCGGGTCGACGTGCTGGAGCCGGCCACCGTGCACGCCGCCTGCCGCGGCGTCGACGTCGTCTACCACCTCGTCCACTCGATGGACGGCCAGCCGGGGTTCGCCGATCGCGACCGCCGAGCCGCCGCCAACGTTCGGGCGGCCGCCGCCGCTGCCGGCGTGCAGCGGATCGTCTACCTCGGCGGGCTGGGACGGGGGGACGACGACCTCTCCGACCACCTGCGCTCCCGGCAGGAGGTCGGCCGTGTCCTGGCCGACGGTCCCGTGCCCGTGACGGAGCTGCGCGCTGCCATCATCATCGGCTCCGGCAGCGCCTCCTTCGAGATGCTGCGCCACCTCGTCGAGGTCCTGCCGGTCATGACGACCCCCCGGTGGGTCGCGACCCGGTGCCAGCCGATCGCCGTCCGTGACGTGCTGCGGGCGTTGTGCGACGTGATCGAGGAACCCCGCGCCGCCGGCAAGGTCTACGAGCTCGGTGGGCCCGACGTGCTGACCTACGCCGAGCTGATGCAGACCTACGCCGAGGTGGCCGGGCTGCGACGCCGCATCATCCTCCCGGTGCCCGTCCTGACCCCCCGGCTGTCCTCGCTGTGGGTCGGTCTGGTCACGCCGCTCCCGACCGGCCTGGCCCGGCCGCTGGTCGACAGCCTGGTCAACGAGGTGGTGGTCCGCGACGATGCCTTCCAGCGGGACCTGCCGCGCACCATGATCCCGGCCGCCGAGGCCTTGCGGCTCGCCCTGACCCGCATCCAGGACCTCGACGTCGCCACCACCTGGGCGAGCGCCGGTGGGGCCACGGCGCCCGTCGCCGTGCGTGCCGCGATGGCCGGGCCCGAGGACCCGCAGCCCGAGGATCCGACCTGGGCCGGCGGGACCGTGTTCGCCGACGAGCGGGACGCCGTCAGCAGCGCACCACCCGAGGCCCTGTTCACCGCCGTCTGCGCGATCGGCGGTGGTCGCGGCTACCACACACCGAGGTGGATGTGGGAGCTGCGGGGCGTGCTCGACAAGCTCGTCGGCGGCATCGGGCTGCGTCGTGGTCGACGGCATCCGGTGACCCTTGGCGTCGGCGAGGTGGTGGACTTCTGGCGGGTGGAGGCGCTCGAGCGGCCGCACCTGCTGCGGCTCAAGGCCGAGATGAAGGTGCCCGGGCAGGCCTGGCTCGAGTTCCGGATCGAGCCGGAGGGTGCGGGTAGCCGGCTCCGGCAACGGGCGCGGTTCCACCCCCGCGGCCTGTGGGGTCGGCTCTACTGGTGGGTGCTCGTGCCCTTCCACGGGGTGATCTTCCCGCGGATGGCCCGGGAACTGGCCCGGGAGGCCGAGGTGATCGTCGCCTCAGGGGTCACGGTGGGAGGACGACCACCGCGAGGCTCCCGATCGCTGCGGCGCCGGTGACGGCGACCGCGTCACCGGCATCCACCGCGAACCACACGGTGTCGACCTCCACCGCCCACACCACCGCGTCCCGACCGAGCACCGTCGCCCGCCCGTCGTGGTCGGCCCCGATCAGATCCGCGCGCATCCCGGCGGTCAGCGTCGGGAGCCGCTCTGCGGCGACCGCGACCGCGACCCGGCCGGCCGGCAGGTTGGCCACCACGCCGCCGTCACCGAGGTGGCGGTCGGTGGCGATGGCCCCCGCCGGCAGCGCCGCCGCGAGCACGCCCTCAGCGCGCCCGAGCGCCCCGTCGGGGACCAGGTCCCGAGGGATGGTGCGGCGGCGAAGGTCGGCCGCGCTGAGTGGGTCGCCGGGGGCCAGGTCCCGCGTCGCGACCAGCACCGTGGTCGGAGGGCCGTAGGGGGTGGCGGCCGCGTGACCGAGCGCCGCCGCGAGCAACGCGATGGTCGCCAGCAGGGTGACGGCCAGCCGCGCCCGCGGCGATGCGGCCCACCACCGTTCGGCGAGGTGATCGAGCCAGGTGGGCAGGACGACCGGCGGCCCCGACAGCGGGGTCGGCCGGCGGGGGACGGGGCGGGTGAGCGGCATGCCGGCAGTGGAGCACGCCGGCGCGCACCCCGACCGATGGACGCCGGACAGCCTGTGGATGACAGGTGCGCAGGGGGCAGAGGCTGGGCCCGGCCGAGGTCCCCGGAGCCTCGAGCCAGGACGTGGGGCGCGCTGGTCGGCGCCCGGAACGAACCTCAGGCGGAGGCGGCCTCGCTGGCCGCCGGGGTGGACGACGCCGACGAGCCCTCGGAGCTGCCCTTGTCGCGCTTCTCGGAGGCGGCGCCGGTGTCGCCGGATGAGCTCGCCGAGGAGCCGCTGGCCGCCTTGCTGCTGCTGGCGTAGTCCTTCACGTGCCAGCCGGATCCCTTGAAGATGATGCCGGCCGCGCTGAAGACCTTCCGCAGCTGGCCCTGGCAGGCCGGGCAGTCGGTGAGCGGGTCGTCGCGGAAGGACTGGACGACCTCGAGGTGCTCGCCACAGGACCGGCAGGCGTACTCGTAGGTGGGCATGGTCCCGCTCC
>SLQK01000179.1 GCA_007131525.1 Nitriliruptoraceae bacterium
GCTGACCATCGTCCAGGGACTTGTAGCCCTCGGACTGGATCGCGGAAAAGTGCACGAACAGGTCGTCGCCGCCGTCCTCGGGCTGGATGAAGCCGTAGCCCTTGTCAGCGTTGAACCACTTCACGGTACCTTCTGGCATGTCTCGACCCTATCTCGACGCACTGCGGTGCGGGCTGCCCCAAGGAAGATGGGGACGAGTCACCCGACGCGGTGCGGTGGAGGCGGCACCGTACAGGCCCGCACGCCGGCCGAGAGCAACGGGACCCGGCAGAGCGGCCACCGCTCACCCGCAGGCGTCCGTCCCGGCGGTCGCCGTCCGGGCCCAGCGCGCGAACGGCGAGGGCCGGGCAGGAACGGGCGCGACCCGGGCGGGACCCGGGCGACGACGGAGAAGCCATGCTCGCGACCATCGGCCGGATGCTGTTGGCGGTCGGCGGGGCCTGGCTGGCCCTGGTGATCCTGGCTGCGGTGTTCCAGCGGCAGCTGATCTACCTACCCGACACCACCGACCCCCAACCGCC
Source organism: Nitriliruptoraceae bacterium (assembly GCA_007131525.1). Taxonomy (GTDB): domain Bacteria; phylum Actinomycetota; class Nitriliruptoria; order Nitriliruptorales; family Nitriliruptoraceae; genus T1Sed10-7. Next base: position 522 of record SLQK01000179.1, read on the forward strand.
GGCGGACGTCGAGGTGGTGACCCTGACGACCGAGGACGGCCTGGACCTGACTGCCTGGTTCCTCACCCCCGAGCAGGAGGCCGTCACGGTCATCCTGCTGGCCCCCGGTAACGCCGGCAACCGGGCGGGTCGGGTCCCGACGGCCCGCGCCCTCAACGAGCGGGGTCATGCCGTGCTGCTGCTCGACCCCCGCGGGTACGGCGGGAACCCGGGACGCCCGAGCGAGGAGGGGCTGGTGGCCGATGCCCGGGCGGCCCGCGACCACCTCGATGCCCGTGCCGACGTCGACCCTGCGCGGATCGCCTACCTCGGTGAGTCGATCGGCTCCGCGGTCGTCGCCGCGCTGGCGGCCGAGCGGCCCCCGGCGGCGCTGGTGCTGCGGTCGCCCTTCCCGGAACTGGCCGACGTCGGCCGGGCCGCCTACCCGTTCCTGCCGATCCGCACGCTGCTGCGCCACCGCCACCCGACCTCCGAGCACCTCGAGGCCTACGACGGGCCGGTGCTCGTGGTCGCGGGTGACGCGGACCGCATCGTCCCGACGCGGCTCTCCCGGGAGGTGGCCCGTCGGGCCGACGCGACCCTGGTCGAGATCCCCGGCGCGGGGCACAACGACGCCGCGCTGTTCGTCGGTGCGGCGTTCATCGACGCGGTCGATGAGCACCTGCGCTCGGCCGTCGCTGCAGGCGAGTGAGCGGCCCGTGGCAGCTGCCCGTGTGGGTCCCCGCCACCGCTGGCGGGCGGGTGTGTGTGACCGGTCGCGAGCGGGACCGGTGGCGGGCGGCCGTGACCGGTCGCGGGCGGGCGTGACCGATCACAACAGGTCGGTGAACCCCCGGCTGACGTGACCGGTCAGACGCCGGTGCATACGTGCCGCGGAATCGTCGGTCATCGCCACGATGTGGTCGGCCACGATGCGGAGGACCTCCGGCTCGGTGCCCGCCCGATCCGTCGCCTCGAGCAGTCGCTGCAGATCCACCTGCAGGTGCCGAGGGAACAGCGAGGTGTCCCCGCGCCCCCGGTGCACGGTGGCGGCATGGATCTCGAACAGCTCCCGGACCACCCGCCGCTGGCCGTGCTGGTAGGTCGCCATCCGGGGGTGCTCGATCACGAAGATCCACAGCAGGTCCCGCAGCACATCGTTCATGAGGCGGGCGTCACGGGGGATGACGAGGTCGTTCTCGTGCCGGCGGGTGGGTGCTGCAGGGTCGCGCACGGAGACCGAGTGCACGAGCCGGTCGATCAGGCGCTTGCGCATCGTGCGCATGGCCTGCCGGGACTCCCCCGAGCCGTCGAACTCGCCGGACAGCGACCGGAAGCCCTCGAAGGGCCCCTCGCGTTCGGTGAACAGCTCCTCGAAGGCGGCAGCGAGATCAGCGCCGGTGTAGCGGGCCGGATCGTCGCTCGGGCCGGTGGCGAGCTTGCCACGGGCCGCACGCCGGGCGACCAGTTGGCCGGCCATCCGCTCCCGGGCCTCTGAGGACTGGGTGAGCAACGCCAGCGGGAGGGAACCCGCGAGGTAGAAGTCCTCGATGTCGTGGACCGAGTAGGAGACGTCGTCGGCCCACTCCATGACCTGGGTCTCGAAGCTCTGACTGTGGCGGCGGTGCGCAGGGACCCCGTCCCGGACCCACGCCGCCAGCTCCCGCTCGGTGGGGTAGAAGCACCACTTGATGTCGCTGACCTCGCCCCGTTCCCACGGGTACTTCACGGCCGCGTCCATGGTCGCCCGCGTCAGGTTCAGTCCGGGCCGCGTGCCGTAGCCGTACAGCCGGGCACCGACGAGGCGGAAGGTCTCCGCGTTGCCCTCGAAGCCGCCCACCTCGGCGGGATCCAGGCCCCAGGCCCGGGCCGTGTCGTCGATCGCCGCGGAGAGCTCCTCCTCTCCGACGTGACCGAAGGGGGCGTGGCCGAAGTCGTGCATGATCGCGGCCGCCTCGACCAGGTCCGGGTGCGCACCGAGCTTCCACCCCAGCCGACGCCCGAGCTGTGCGACCTCGATGGTGTGGGTCAGGCGGGTACGGAAGAAGTCGGCCTCGCCGGGGGCGACCACGCCGGTCTTGCCCTGCAACCGGCGGAAGGCGGTGGTGTGCACGAGCCGGTCGTAGTCCCGGGCGAAGGGGTTGCGGTAGTCGTCCGGGTCCTCGCGGCCCGGGGGGCGGGCGATGTCGTGCTCGGTGTAGCCGTCCGCACGGGGGTCCGACACCTGCTGCCTCCTGTCGTCGGGTCGCCGCGGTCGCTCAGGGGTCCTCGGAAGCCTGCTCGCCGAGGCTAGAGGTGCGGTGGGGCTGGAGGTAGTCGGCCAACGCCCGGGCGGCCACGCTCGGTGGGTCCTGGCGCAACGCGTACCGCGAGCCCCGACCCTCACCACCGATCACCACCAGCCCGGCCTGCCGCAGGATCGACAGGTGGTGATGCGCGGTGGCCTTGGCGACATCCAGCTCGGCCGTCGCCTCGCTGAGGCTGATCGGGCCGCTGGACAGCCGGCGCAGCAGGGTCAGGCGGCTCTCGTCGGCCAGGGCCTTGAACAGCTTCAGCAGCGCCGGTGAGGGTGCCTCCGGGGGCAGGATCAGGAACTCCTCGGCCACGACCGTGGTCAGCACCTCCGCGTCGGCTCGGCGGCCCACGACCAGCCACGGTCGGATCCAGAAGCTTGGCAGCAGCACGATGCGGCGGATGGAGGGGTCGTCGGAGAGCTCGTAGCCGTTGGTGGCTGCCAGCACGATCTCGGCCACCGTCCTCCCGGCGTCGATCTGGGACTGCCGGTACTCGACGTCACGGTTGATCGCGTGCATCGACTCGGTGGCCACGCTGGCCCACAGCGGTTGGACGGCCCGGATCGCTGCCAGGAGCCGATGCCCGTGCTCCTCGGGGTCGATGGCCAGCAGGGCGCTGACCTCGGCGGAGAGATCGCTGGAGATCTCGAGCTCCTGGAGCAGGCTGGGCAGCGCCCCGTCCCGACCGGTGACGACGGCCTCGAGCAGTTCGAGGTCGGGCCGTTGGTCCTGGTGGGCGTGGTGTGCCAGCAGCAGCCGCCAGCCGAGCCCGGGGTCTGCCTCCAGCGCGGTGATCATCTCCTCCACACCGGCTGGAGCCGGCAGGTCGGAGCCGAGGAGCGACAGCACGTGGAACGAGATGCCCGAACCCCCGTCGAGGGCCCGCAGCTCACTCAGGACCTCCGCCGGGACCTGTCCTCGGAGCTCGGCGAGACGCTCAGGCCCGACGTCGTACTCGTCGCTGTCGTCGACCAGGACCCCGATCAGCCGCAGGAGCTCGGCGGCGGCCGATGCCCGCACCGAGAGCTCCGGCGTGGGTGCGGGGCTCGTCGGACGCAGATCCTTGACGCGCACGGTCGCCCTCGTCGTCCGGGACGGTGCAGCGCACCGTTCGATGAGTCTCGACCGCCGAACCCTACCGGTCGATCCCGGTCAGGTCGACCGGGAAGGGGTGCTGTGGCCGCTCCGGGACCCGGATCGGCGCAGCGGATCGGGGGAGGCGAACCCATCTACTGTTCGTTCGGTGACGAAACTTCTACATCAAGAGGTTTGACAGACATCGAACACTGTGGTTAGATAGTCATCGTACGCAGCGGTCCCGCAGTCGCAGGGACAGCACCCCCTCTGCGAACCCCGCACCCGCTGCGCGCACCCCATGAGGAGGTGATCGACATGGTCGATCTCCACACCAACGAGTCACTGGCCCACACCCGCATGGCCGAGGACGCCGAGCGTGCCGCCCGGCGGCGCCTGCGCCGACAGGTGCTCGGTGGCGGCCGCGGTCGGGTTGCTCGCTCCCTGGGTGCCGTCGCCGGCCGGATCGACCCGTCCCGTCGTCCCCACGACGAGGCGCACGGGCTCGAGCGCGCCGCCTGATCATCGCCAGTCCGGCACCTGCGCGAGCGCCCTCGGCGCCCCCAGGAAGATCCCCACCCAGCCGACCGCTCCACCCTCCACGCCGAGCTCAGCCCGCTTCGTGATCCTCGGCCTCCCCCCGGGCCGAGCCCACCACCCACGGTCCTCCCGCCGTCCGCGGCCCGGAGATCGCCGTGGGTGGTGGTCGTTGGGTCGGGGAACCCTTGCGTGCCGAGGTGGTCCCGTGTCACGCTGAGCCTGGCACGGGGTCCGCGCTGTCGGGCCAGGTTCCCGTCGTGCCGCCAGGAGTGCCCTGTGTACGCCCCCTCCAGCCTGCAGATCATCGTCCGCGCCCGTCTCGTCGAAGAGGCCCGCCGCGCCGAGCGCGATCGGCTCCGTCGAGCCTCCCATCGCCGGCATCGCCGGCATCGTCGGGGAGCGACCACCACAGGGCGCCAGCCCGGCTGAGGGGCCCTGCTGGGCCCGAGCGGCTGCGAACGTCGCTGTAGCGCTGGAGCTGCGGACCCCGATCGGCGAGCTGGTCGGGGACCTTCGGTCGAGGGCGGACCCTTCGGCCCAGGACACGGCCACGGCGGTGGACGCCGCGACCGGTCGACCGGGTGCCCGGCCACCTCACGGAGCGCGGGGGAGCGTTGCGGCCTCAGGCGAGGTGGTGACTATCCTTCCGACGACCAGCGCCCGGTGACTGGCCGTGGAGCTCGACGGCC
>SLQK01000061.1 GCA_007131525.1 Nitriliruptoraceae bacterium
ACCGGGGGGACGCCTCTTTCCGGCCGACAGTGCCGTGCGGCCGGGGTCGGCCGGCAGTGCCGTGCGGCCGAGGGGCGAGAATCAGCGGCTATTTGCTGCAACTCGCCTGCTGGCCGTGTGCGGTCGGCCCAGTCGTCCGGCCGGGGGTGAGAAGCAGCGGTTATGTGCTGCAACTCGCAGTGGGGGCGGCCGGGATCAGCCGGGCCGGCCGGGGCAGCCGGGGCCGGCCGGGTCAGGCGAACCGCAGGCTCGGGACCCCGTCGAGCCCGTCGAGCACCCGCACCCGCACCCCGCAGGTGCGCAGGAAGTCCCGGATCTCGTCGGAGCCCTCGTAGCGGCCACCGGCGGCCACGACCTCCGCCACGCCGGCGTTGGCGATCAGCTTGGCGCACGCGAAGCACGGCACCCCCGTGCAGTACAGGCTCGCGCCGTCCAGTTCCTCGGGCGAGGAGAACAGCAGGACGTTGGCGGCCGCGTGGATCCCGATACAGCGGGCATCGTCAGCCTCCGTACCGCCGGGGGCCGAGCGGGGGCAGCCCCCTTCATCGCAGTGCGGGTAGCCCGAGGGCCCGCCGTCGTAGCCGGTGGCAACGATGCGCTGCCCCTTGACCAGGACCGCACCCTGACGTCGCCGCATGCAGGTCCCCCGGGTGGCGGCCGTCCGTGCCAGCTGGAGGGCGTACTCGTCGAAGCTCGCTCGCCGCGTCGGACCGGCCATCCCTGAGCGCTCCCATGGTCAACGACCCGCGGTCACGCCACCACGTGCCGCGCACGGGGGACCCTACCCGCCGGCCGCCGAGCGGTGTGGGCCGAGCAGCAGCTCGGTCGAGTTTCGGGCCCGCAGGGAGGCCCCGAGGAGGTACAGGAACAGTGCGAGGCTGCCGGTGATGAGGGTCGCGAGGCCCCAGGCGGCCGCCCGCAGCGGCGACCGCTCCCGCCACGCGATCCACAGCCAGCCGAACACGAAGGCGAGGTAGATGTCGACGAGCGTGACCCGGCCCCAGGCCAGGGCGATGATGGCAGCACCGTCCTCGGGGAAGGAGGCGACGCTGAACGCGCCCACGATCGCGGCGACCATGGCGGCGGCGCCGAACGCGGCCACACCACGGATCACCGGGAGCACCCAGCCGGGCTCGGAGGCCCCGGCGCTCACCGGTTCCCCCGCCGGGCCTGTGCGTGCGCGAGCGCCTCGACCGATGACCGGCGGTTCGCGACGTCGACGCCCCGAGCACGACCAGGCCGCTGGGTGGTCACGGAGGACATCATCGGGGCGGCCGGGGACCCGTCCAGCTCGCCCGGGTCGTCGACCACGAGCTCCAACTCACGCGTGTGCATGGCACCTCCGGGACGACCCACAAGGGTACGAGGTGGCAGCGTCGGCTGTCCTCCACGCCCCCCCCGGGACATCGCGTCACACCGGGGGGATCTCCCCGGGTGGGAGGTCGCTGCGGCCCGCCAGGGGTGACAGCTCGAACTCCTCGCGGCCGATCCGCAGGAACTCCACGGGCTGGTCGTCCCTGAGGTGTTGCTCGACGAGCAGCGGCACGTCCTCGAGGGTCACCCCGCCGTACCAGACGTCATCCGGCGCGACGTAGAGGGTGGGACCGACCATGCAGGGCTCGAGGCAGCCGCTGGCCACGACCTTGACGTCCACCAACCCCTGGGCTCCGGTCTCCTCGCGGAGCGCCTCGAAGAGGTCAGCGCTCCCGCGCGCGATGCAGGACGGTCGCGGGTGCTCCGCCGGTCGTTCGTTGATGCAGACGAACACGAACTTCCGTGGCATCCCGGCGCGGGCCATCAGCGCTCCTGACCGTGAGGTGGGGGTGGGCAGGACATCACCGTAGCCTCGTGGCGATCGACGAGTCGGAGCGGAGCATGGTGCAGCCGGGTGGGCAGCTTCCCTGGGTCCTGCTGGACCTGGATGGCACGCTGCTCGACTACGACCGCGCCGAGGAGGAGGCGGTCCGACGCACCCTGGCGGGCGTCGGCCTCCCGGCCGACGCGGACATGGTGGCGAGGTACCGGCGGATCAACGCCCGCCACTGGTCGGCGCTGGAACGGGGGGTCACCACGGCGGCTCGGCTACGGACCGAGCGTTGGGCCGAGCTGCTCGATGCGACCGTCCCCGATCAGGACCGTGACGTCGGCCCGGAGGTGCTGGCGTCGTCCTACGTGGAGCACCTCGCGGCCGGGGCCTACCTGCTGCCTGGCGCCGAGGCGGCCGTGGCCGAGCTCGCCGGGGCCTTCCGGATCGCCTACATCACCAACGGCCTGGCCGACGTGCAGCGGCCCAGGTTGGCGGCCTCGGCGCTGGCCGATCTCGGCGAGGTCCTGGTCATCTCCGACGAGGTGGGCGCCGCGAAGCCGGCCGCGGCTATCTTCGAGGCGGCGCTGAGAGCCATGGGCGGGCCGCATCCACGTGTCGTGACCATGGTCGGGGACTCCCTCAGCGCGGACATCGCCGGGGGTCGGGCGGCCGGGATGCCCACGGTGTGGGTGGCGCCGAAGGAGCAGCCATGGCCGACCGACCCTGCCCGACGACCCGACCACCGCATCGGTGCGATCGGGGAGCTCCCCGCGCTGCTTCGTGGGTGACGGGGCCATCCCGGAACGCCCTGGCGACGTAGCAGGGGAGTACCCCACCGCGCCGCGCTCCCACCACCTCGAGGTCCTCCTGTGAGCCTGCTCCTCACCGCCGCTGCCGCCTCCCAACCCACCGACGTCGTCCCCCTGACGGCGGGCCCGCACCGCTTCACCCTGCGCCCGGGTGCGCCGGCGGTGATGGGCATCATCAACACCAACCCGGGGTCGTTCTCCGACACCGAGCATCTGACCTCCACCGAGGCCCAGCTCGCCAAGGCCGTGGCGCTCGTGGAGGCGGGTGCCGACATCATCGATGTGGGCACCGACTCTGGTGTGGCCTACGGCGAGCCGATCGACCTCGACACCCAGATCGCCTCCGCGCTTCCGCTGGTCCGGGAGCTGGTGGCCCGCGACATCCCCGTCTCGATCGACACCCCGCAGCTCGCGGTGGCGGAGGCCATGCTGGAGGCGGGCGCCGCCATGATCAACGACGTGTCCGGCCTGGCCGAGCCGAGGATCGCCGCCGCCTGCGCGGCCCACGGTGCCTCCCTGGTGATCCTGCACACCCGGGTGGAGCACAAGAAGGAAGCGTTCCTGTCCTTCGACGACGTCGTCGCCGACGTGGAGCAGCTGTTCACCGAGCGGATCGCGGTCGCCGAGGCCGAGGGGCTGCCGAGGGAGGCGATCGTGCTCGATCCGGGCCTCGGGTACGCCAAGCACCCACACGACGATGTCGAGGTCCTGCGGGCCTACCCCCGGTTCGCCGCCTACGGGCTAGCCATCCTGACGGGGGCCTCCCGGAAGTACTACGCCGGCGTGATCACCGGCGCGGAGCCGCCGGAGCGGCTGCCCGAGACGCTGGCCACGGTCGAGGCCGTGCGGCCCTACCCGGGGTTCGTCCGGGTCCACGACGTCGACGAGGTCAGCCGCTACCTCGCGGTCATGGAGACGCTCGAAGGTCTGCGGGAGCTGCCCGAGGTGGACACCTCGGTCGCGCGGCTGAAGTGGGTGACACCGGTCGCCTGAGGTGCCGCGGCGTCCCCGTCAGCCCTGGCGGCACCGGTAGCGCAGCAGCAGGTCGCCCTCGTGCTCGTAGGCGCTGACCAGCGTGAGCTGGGTGGCCACCTCGGCGTCCCCGGCGATGATGCGCGCCGCGGGCCCCCCGACCAACGTCGGCGCGAGGGTGAGGAACACCTCGTCGATGCGCCCGCCGGCCAGCATGACCTGGTTGAGGCGCGGACCGCCCTCGCAGAGCACGCGCGGCAGGCCCAGGTCGGCCAGCGCGGTCGTGATCGCCGCGGCATCGAGGTCGCCGGAGGCGCCGGCGACCACGTGCACCTCGGCACGGTCCTCGATGGCGGCGAGCGCCTCGCGGTCCGCACCCTCCGCGGCGAGCACGATCGGCGGTTCCGCGGGGTCGGAGAACACCGCGAGGTCGGGAGCCAGCCGCCCGGAGGCGGTGACGATGGCGAGCCGCGGCGCGTGCCGCAGGCCCCTCGCGCGACGGTCGGCCTGCCGCTCGGCGCTGCCGGTCAGGGGCACGTAGCCCTCGTCGCGGACGGTGCCGGCCCCCACCAGCGACACGTCGTTGGCGCCACGCAGCTGCGAGATCGCGCGCAGGTCCGCGGCGCCCCCGAGCCCACCCGAGAGGCCGTCCACCGCCACGGCGCCGTCGGCGGAGGCGACCATGCACAGCGCGACGTGGACGCCCCGGCCGGGGGCGGGGTCGTCCAGGGTCAGGCCCGCGTACAGCTCATCCAGGGCCGAGCTCGCCGGGTCGGGCAGCAGCCGACGCAGCGTCATCACGTGAGGAACTCCAGGATCGCGGCGGCGATGGCGCCGGGATCCTCGAGGGAGGCCCAGTGGCCGACGTGGGGCAGGACCCGGACGCGGCTGACGGGGATCGAGGCCTTGAGCTCCTCGGCCATCGCCAGGGGGGTCGAGCGGTCGTGGGCACCGGTCAGGATCAGCGTCGGCTGCCCGATCTCGTCCCGACGGATCCGGGGGGCATCCGCCAGGGCTCGGCAGGACTTCGCGTAGTTCTGGGGCTCGTTCCGCAGGAACAGCTCCCTGAGCAGCCCGACCATCCCGGCGTGCACGGCGTGGGACTGGGGGGAGACCGCGCCCGCCAGCCAGGGCTCCACGAGGTCGTCGAGCCCCTCCTTCTCCACGAGCTCCGCCCGCTCGCGGTAGGCGTCGGCCGTGGGCGGCTGGAAGTAGGAGATGCCACCGAGCAGGACGAGCTGGTCGACGGCGTCGGGGGAGGAGTGGGCCAGCTGCTGGGCGACCAGTGACCCCATCGAGTGGCCGACGACCGTCACGGCCGGCAACTCGAGGTGGCGCAGCAGCTTCTGGACGTCCTTCGCCCAGCCCTCGATGCTGAACTTGCCGCGGCCCTGGCTGCGGCCGTGGCCGCGCAGGTCGAGCGCGATGCAGTGATGGTGCTGCTGCATGGCCTGCATCACCCCGTGCCAGACGTTGGCCGAGCCGCCCAGACCGTGGATGAACACGACCGGGGGCCCTTCCCCGTAGCTCACGTACTGCAGGGTGTTGCCGTCGATGTCGGCGAACATCAGTCGACTCCTCGAGGTCGGTGCCGCCGCGGGGTCGCTGCCGGTCGGCGCGCACACGCACCGCGGTCGTCGTCCGCAGACTAACGGCGCGGTCTGGTGGTGTCGGCCCCGGTCGGAGCGCGCGCACCCAGCGGCCCCGGCTCGTCCCGCAGGGGTCGCGGCCGCGAAGATGAGGCGATGTCGAGGAGGTCAGGACATGCGGCTCGAACTCGTCCAGCAGGTGGCGGCTCCCCGGGAGGTGGTCTGGTCGGTCCTGACGACCTGGGAGCGGCAGCCCGACTGGATGCTGGACGCCAAGGCGGTGCACGTGCTGACGCCGAAGCGGACGGGCGTCGGGGTCACCATCCGCTGTCCCACGAACCTGCTGGGTGTCACCGTCCAGGACGTGATGCGGGTCACCGGCTGGGAGGAACCCGCCTACCTCGAGGTGACGCACCTGGGTCGCATCATCACCGGCAGTGGGGCCTTCGAGCTCACCGAGGACGGTCCGCGCGCCACGACGGTGACCTGGTGGGAGGAGGTCGACCCGCCGCTGGGTGCCGTCGGCGAGTGGGGTGCGACCACCTTCGTGCTGCCGATCCTCAGGCGCATCTTCGCCCGGAGTCTCGCCAACCTCGCCGCGCTGGCCGAGGAGGACGCGGCCGCGATCCGCGGGTGAGCCGGCCGGTCGGGGCTCAGGCGCGCGCCGGACCCTGGCCGCCGGCGCGATCGGCCACCTCGGTACCGAACGCCGCCGCCTGCACGACCCGCTGCTCGTAGGACCCGCGGGCCACGAGCGCTCCCCGGTGGCGGGCCATCACCTCGCAGGTCAGTCCGCTCGGTTGGACGCTGGCCACCGTCGCCTGGATCACCACCGTCTCGCCCACCGGGACGGGAGCGCGGTGCACCAGTTCGAGACGGACCCCGACCGCCAGCTCGTCGGCTTCCAGGTGCGGCAGCAGCAGGCTGCGGCACACCTGCTCGGCGTCGGACGCCAACGCCGCCGTGCTGTAGACACGGGGTCCCCGGTGGTCGAGGGGGACGTCGCTGGCCGCCACCACCTCGCGGGTGGCGGTGGCTCCTCGTGGCGGCCCTGGTCGCATGACCGGGCAGTGTGGTCGCTCGCGCCCGGCAGGACAACCCTCAGTCGGGCCGCCGGGTCCCGAGCACCGCCTCGATCGCCCGTCGGATCGGTCCGGGCCCCGACCGTGGGTGGTGCACCGCCTCACCCACGGCGTCCTCGGCGTCGCTGATGGGATCCTCGGGTGCCGCGCCGGGTGGCGCCACCGCCGCCAGCACGATCAGGGGATCGGGGAGGCGGTTGTCGATCCCGTGGACGGTGTCGGCGGGGACCAGCATCGCCCCCATCGGGTCCAGTCCCACCTCGCCGTCATCGGTGACGAACCAGGACCGCCCGCCGATGACCGTGTAGGTGACGTCCTGGTCGGGGTGGTGCAGGACGCCGGTGCTCGCGCCCGGCTCGATGCACAGCAGGTCGAGGGCGAGCTGCTCCGAGGCGAACACCCGCACACGGGTGGCCGGCCCGCGCCGGAAGTCGGCGTAGTCCCGGAGGTCGACGGGCCGGACCCGTGGCGTGCCGTGGTCGTCCATGGGGCGGGACGGTACTTCCTGCGGCCGGGTGCGTGGTGCGTGGGGGCGACGAGCCCGGCAGCGGCAGTCAGTAGGCTCGCCGGGACCGACCCCGAGGAGCCCCCCGTGCCCACCGTCGACGTCGTCACCGCGCCCCTGCCGGCCAGCGGAGCGGACCTGCTCGCCCTCGGGGTGTTCGCCCCGGCCTCCGGGGAGCGGACCGATCCCGTCGAGCTCACATCCGCGGCGGCGTTGGTCGCGGAGGCTGCCGGGTTCGACCTCGTCGCGGAGCTCGCCAGCGCGGGTTTCGAGGCCTCCGTCGGTGCGAGCCTGCGGGTCCCCACCCGGGGTGCGCTCCCAGCGAGCAGCCTGCTGGTCCTCGGCCTCGGAGCCCAGGAGGCGGCCACGGCCTCGACGCTGCGCTCCGCCGCGGCCGCGGCCGCGCTGGCAGCCGAGCGGGTCGAGTCCCTGACCCTCGCGTTGACGGATGCGCTGGAGGGCGTCTCGGCGGGTGATGCGGCCCAGGCGGTCGCGGAGGGGGCCCTGCTCGGCGCCTACCGGTTCGCTCGGTACCGCTCGGAGGAGCCGCCCTTCACGCTCACCACCATCGGGGTCCAGGCCGACGCGACGTCGGCCGACGACGCCCGCGCGGGTGTGACGGCCGCGAGGGTCACGGCCGCCGCCCAGTGCCTGGTGCGCGACCTGGTCAACACCCCGCCCCAGGACAAGCGACCCCCGGCGCTGGCCGAGCGTGCGCTGGAGGAGGTCGCGGGCCTGCCGATCACCGCGACGGTGCTGGACGAGGAGGCGCTGGCCGCCGGCGGGTACGGCGGGATCATCGGCGTGGGCCAGGGGTCCGAGGCGCCCCCGCGGCTGGTCGAGCTGCGCTACACCCCGCAGGGCGCGACCCGTCACGTCGCGGTCGTCGGCAAGGGCATCACCTTCGACACCGGCGGGCTGTCGCTGAAGCCCTCCGACGCGATGATGACCATGAAGATGGACATGGCCGGTGCGGCCACGGCGCTGGCCGTGGTCAAGGCTGCGGCCCAGCTCGAGCTGCCGGTCGCGGTCACCGCGCTGCTCGCGCTGGCGGAGAACATGCCCTCGGGCACCGCCACCCGGGTCAGCGACGTGCTGACCGCCAAGGACGGGACCACGATCGAGGTCACCAACACCGACGCCGAGGGTCGGCTGGTCCTGGCGGATGCGCTCGTCCACGCTGGTGAGCTCGAACCCGATGCCATCGTCGACGTCGCCACGCTGACCGGCGCCGCCATCATCGCCCTGGGTGACCGCATCGGCGTGCTGATGGCCTCCGACGACGACCTGGCGGCCGAGCTGCTGGAGGCCGGGACGTCCGCCGGCGAGCCGCTGTGGCGGCTCCCGGTCGCGACGGAGGCCTACGGGGAGCGGCTGGAGGGTGCCATCGCCGACGTGCGCAACACCGCCGGCAAGGAGGCGGGCACGATCTACGCCGGGCTGTTCCTGCACCGCTTCGTACCGGAGGGCACGCCCTGGGCCCACCTCGACATCGCCGGGACCGCGTGGACCGAGGAGGCGCGGGGCGAGCTCAGCAAGGGCGCCACCGGGATCCCGGCCCGCACCCTGCTGGCCTGGCTCCGCACGCAGTGACCCCGGCGGCGGCGGTCCTCGGCCGGGTCGGGACCCCTGCCCCACTGCGCGAGCTGGCCCGGCGCCGCTGGGACGCCGTGGTGGTCGGTGCGGGCCACAACGGGCTGACCGCCGCGGCCTACCTGGCCCGTGCCGGCCGCGCGGTGCTCGTGCTGGAGGCCCGGGAGCGGATCGGTGGCGCCTGCACGCTGACCGAGCCCTGGCCCGGCTACCGCGTCTCGCCCTGCGCCTACCTCGCCGGCCTGCTGCACCCGAAGGTCATCGCCGACCTCGAGCTGGTCCGGCGCGGCTTCCGCTGGATCCCCGTCGAGGGTGGGTTGTTCGTGCCCTTCGAGGACGGCAGCTCGATCCAGCTGTGGGAGGACGACGCACGCCTCGAGGCGGAGCTGCTGGCCTTCGCGCCCGGTGACCTCGAGGGGTTCCGGGAGCTGTCGGCGCTCAAACGCCGGGTCGTCGATGCGCTGCGACCCCCCGATGAGCGCGACCTGTGGCTTCACCCCGCGCCGTCGCGTGAGGAGCTCGCCGAGCGGGTCGGTCACGACGAGGAGGCACTGGGGCTGCTGTTCACCTGGTCCCAGGCGGAGCTCGTGGCCCGCTACCTCGACGACGAGCGGCTCCAGCGCGCCCTGTGGGGCCAGGGGGTGATCGGCACCGCCGCGACGCCCTTCGATCCTGGGACGGCCTCGATCCACCTCCACCACGCCTCGGGGCGGATCGACCCCGACCGTCCGGGGGTGTGGGGCTTCGTGGCGGGCGGCATGGGCACGGTCAGCTTCCTGCTCCACGACGCCGCGGTGGCGCATGGGGCGGTGGTGGCGGCCGGTGTGCCGGTCGCCGAGGTGGTGCCGGGGGAGGGGGTCGTGCTGGACGACGGCACCCGGATCCTCGCCCGTGACGTGCTGATCGGCGCCGACCCCAACGTCGCGCGCAGGCTGCTGGGTGTCCACGCCGACCCGGGTTGGTCGGCGGCCGTTGCGGCCGTGCCGATGCGGGGCGCCACCGTCAAGGTCACCCTGGCCCTGGATGCCCCGCCCCGTTTCACGGCCCGCCCCGACACCGACGCGCACCTCACCGCCCAGCTCAACACCCCGCTGACCGAGGCGCAGTGGCGCGACGGATTCGCGGCCGCGCAGGCCGGCGAGCTCCCCGAGTGGTTGTGGACCGAGGACTACCTGCAGACCGCCTACGACCCCTCGATCGCACCCGAGGGCCGGCACCTGCTGAGCGTGTTCGCCCAGCCCGTGCCCGACGACCTGGCCGGCGGGTGGGACGCCCGCCGCCACGAGGTCGCCGGGCTGGCCATCGGCTCCATCGACCGGTTCTGCGACGGCTTCGCCGACTCGGTCGTCGAGGTGGAGGTGCTCGGCCCACCCGACATCGAACGCGAGGTGGGGTTGACCGGCGGGCACATCTTCCAGGGGGAGTGCCTGCCGGACCACATGTGGGACCGGCGGCTGTCCGCCGACACGCCGATGGACGGGGTGTGGCTGTGCGGGGCGGGGACCTACCCGGGGGGCAGCGTCATGGCGGTCAACGGCTACAACGCCGCCATGAGGGTCCTGGCCGCGCGCCGGGAGTGATCGGCAGCGCTGTCGCTGGAACGGCGCAGGCCGGTTGCGTCTACGGTGAGGGAGCCGACGGCGACCGGGAGGACGGGCGTGGGAGAACACCTGCACGGCGGACGGCTGATCGCCGACCACCTCGTCGACGAGGGCGTCGATGCGCTGTTCACCCTGACGGGTGGCCACATCAGCCCGATCTTCGACGGGTGCAAGGACCGGGGTATCCGGGTCATCGACGTGCGGCACGAGCAGGCCGCGGCCCACGCCGCTGATGCCTACGGGCGGCTCACCTTCCGGCCCGGGGTGGCGGCGGTCACCGCCGGACCCGGGGTCACCGACGCCATCACCGGCGTCACCAACGCCTACTACGCCAACGCGCCCATGGTGCTGCTCGGGGGGCGGAACCCGCTGGCGCTGGAGGGCATGGGAGCGCTGCAGGACGCCCCCCAGATCGAGCTGCTGCGTCCCGTCACCAAGCGCGTGGACACCGCCCTGGAGGCCCGGCGGATCCGCGAGGTCCTCGACGCATCCTTCCGGGCGGCCCTGGCCCCGAGGATGGGCCCGACCTACGTGGACCTGCCGATGGACGTGCTGATGACCCCGGTCGATACCGACCACGTGGTCGCTGCCGGAGGGCAGCGCGCGACGGTCCCGCCCGGGCCGGATCCCGACGCGGTGGCGGCCGCGGCGGAGCTGCTGGCGCGAGCCGAGCGGCCGGTGGTCCTGTGCGGCTCGGGCACCTACTGGTCACGGGCCTGGGAGGAGCTCGACGAGCTGGCGAGGACCGCACAGTTGCCCGTCTACGTCAACGGCATGGCCCGCGGCATCCTGCCCTCCGCACATCCCAACCTGCTGGGCCTCAGCCGGAAGCAGGCCCTGCGCCAGGCCGACCTGGTCCTCGCGCTGGGCATCGATTTCGACTTCCGGGTGGGCTACGGCCGGCCACCGGCCTACCGCGACGATGTGGCGGTGGTCCACGTCGATCCCCAGCCGGACCGGGTCGGCCACAACCGGCCCGTGGCCCACGGCATCGTCAGCGACGTCGCGAGCTTCCTCCGGGCGCTGCTGCAGCACGACGCCACCTTCGGCCGCGTCGGGGCGACCCCGTGGCTCGAGGAGCTTCGGACCGAGGAAGCCCGACGCCGGACGGCCCGGGACGAGGCCGCGAGCTCCGATGCCAGCCCGGTCCACCCGCTGCGCTTCGCCAGGGAGGTGGCACGGTGGGTCGACCCCGACGCCATCGTGATCGGGGACGGCGGCGACATCGTGGCCCACACCGCCGGGCAGGTGCGTGTCGACCATCCAGGCCACTGGATGGATCCGGGTCCTTTCGGCTGCCTGGGTGTGGGGGCGCCCTTCGCCCTTGCCGCCACCCACGTCCATCCCGACAAGCAGGTGCTCGTGGTGTACGGCGACGGCTCCTTCGGGTTCAACGCGATGGAGTTCGAGTCCGCTGCCCGCCAGGGGCTGCCCTTCGTCGGCGTCGTCGGCAACGACGGTGCGTGGGGCGAGATGAAGGCGTTCCACGAGCGCGTCTACGGATCTGAGGGCATGGTCGCCCAGGACCTCACCCAGGACGTCAGCTACGAGGGGGTGGTCACCGCCCTTGGCGGCTACGGGGAGCGGGTGGAGCGCCCCCAGGACATCGGCCCTGCGCTCGACCGGGCTGTCGAGAGCGGGGTGCCGGCGCTGGTCAACGTGCTCCTCGACCGCAGCTTCCGACGGGAGTCGGCAGCGGCCTACGGCGCCTGAGGGAGTTCAGACGGACAGCTTGCCCAGGAAGCGTTCCCGGTCCACCAGCACCCGGCGGTGCTTGACGAGGGCGATCTGCTCCCCGTTCTGCTCCACGGTGACACGGAACTCGAGCCGTCGTCCGTGGTGTCCGATCAGGGTCGCATGGGCGCAGACCGTCGCGCCGACGGGGCTCGCCTTCATGTGCTCCACGTCGGCCCAGGTGCCGACGGTGGTCTCGCCCTCCTCCAGCTCGTCGGTGAGGGCATCCACACAGGCGCTCTCCGCCAACGCCAGCAGTGCCGGCGTGCCGAGCACCGGCACGTCGCCGGAGCCGAGCGCGATCGCGGTGTGGTCCTCACCGACCGTGAGCGTTCGGGCGTGCTTGAGCCCGGGGTCGCAGCGGCCCATCGTCCACCAACCTTCGTGAGTGCGTGTCAGGCGGGGACCTGCTCCCTCGGCCGGTGACGACGCAGCCTCCCAGGGTAACGGCCTTTCGGCCAGCGGGCCGACCGGCCACACCGGCCGCGAGGCGGGGCCGGTTCGCCAGGACGAGCACCGAGGTGGCACCCTGTGCGCCACGCTGGCGCACCGGGCCCAGCTCGTCCCTCCGGTGGTGCGCCCCGTCGCGCGCGGACCCCGGTCGATCAGACCGTGGCGCGCCCCGATCGTGAGGAACACCGACCGTGACCGCCCCTGCTGCCGTGCTCGCCATCGTGCTCGCATCGACCGCGATCGGGAGCTCCGCGCTGCTGTGGTTCGGTCCGACCTTCGGCGAGCTCCGGCGTGGCTACGAGCTGCTCACCGGCGCCACGATCGTCCTCCTCGCCCTCGGTGCCTGGGCCGCCTTCGGTGGGCCCATGCTGTCGCTGGAGGGCACCGGATCGGAGGCGGACGGCGCGCAGGCCCGAACGTTGCTGCTCGCCTTCGCCGGCACCACCCTGGTCGCGGTCGTGGGGCGGGCGCTGCGCGTGCCTGACGGGGTCGCCCGGGCGCTGGGGGGCGTCGCCACCCTGCTCGGCATCGCCGCCTTCTGGCCCCTGGCCGTCATCCGTGCCGACCTCGGGGGAGCGGGCGGGATCTGGCAGGGCGTGACCGAGCTGGTCCTGGGCAGCGTGCTCATGGGGGCGATCTGGGTCGGGCTGATCCTGGGGCACTGGTACCTGGTGGAGCGGCGGCTCTCCAACCGCTACATGATGTGGATCGCCGGGGTGAACGTGGTCGCCATCGGTGCCGGCCTGGCGTCGGTGCTGCTGTCCGGGCGGAACCCGGCGCCCTGCGAGGGGTTGCCGGCCGGCGGCCCCTACGAGCAGTGCGCGATGATGTTCTCCCCGATCCTGTCGATCGGGTCGATGTCCATCATCCTCGGCCTCGGCGTGCTGGCGCTGCTGGCCCTGATCGCCGGGTTCAACGTCAAGCTGGCCAAGGAGGGCGGCAGCTCCATCCAGGCGTCGACGGGGATGTTCTACCTCGCCGTCATCCTGGCGCCCGCGGTCGAGTTCGCCGCCAAGGTGCGGTTCTTCTAGGTCTGGCCCCGCCCTGGCTGGCTCTGGCCGTCGCCGGTCGCTGCCTGGGCTGTCGTCCCGCCGGCGGGCGCGGCGAGCTGGTGGATCCGGTGGCCGGCCTCGGTCAGCACGGCGCAGGCATCGCTGAGCCGATCGTGCCGGACGAGCAGCCAGTCGGTGTCGTGGGTTGAGATGGCGAAGATGGGAACGCCGGCATCGGCGAGGGGCGCGGCCAACGACGCCAGGATCCCGACGAGGTGGAACGGCAACGGTCCCCGCACCGCCAGCGCCCGCCACCCCGCTGCCGCCCGCACGCCCGGCGGGACCTCCGCCTGCGGCAGCACGATCGACAGCTCGCTGTCGGTGCGGGTGATCGACACCAGCGGCTGGGAGGCTCGCGTTGCCCAGGCAGGCAGCGCAGCCTCAGGTGGGAGTCGGCACACCGCGAGGTCGGTCGCGTGCAGGTCGAGCTCCATCGGTCCACCTCGGTGCCGGCAGCCGGGGGCCCGACCGTCGGGCCGCTGCGTCACGCCGTCGCGGCGTCGTCGCCGGCCGGGTCGGGCTCGGCCAGGCGGGTGGCCAGCACGAGGCCACCGTCGACCGGCAGGATCGTGGCCGTGAACACCTCGTCCTCAGCCAGGATCTGCAGGGCGGTGGCCAGCGCGTCGGCGTCCTCGCCGCCGCGGAGTGCCCCGCGGACCAGCAGCATCCCGCCCGGGTGCAGCAGACGCCGGGCATGGTCGAGCAGCTCCCGGGTGACCGCGGGCCGCGACTGCAGCAGCACCAGGTCATAGGCGTGATCGGAGAGCCGACCCAGCACGGTGACAGGGTCCCCGAGGATCGCGCGGACCCGCGAGCCGGCACCGATGGTCTCGTAGGCGTCGGTCGCGAGGCTGTGGGCGTGGGGATCGGGCTCGATGGAGGTGAGCACCCCGCGCGGTGGGAGCTCGGGCAGCAGCCAGGCCCCCGACACCCCACCCGCCGCCCCGACCTCGACCACCGCACGGGCCTGGATCGTCCGCGCCGCCCACCGCAGCAGTGCGCCCACCTCGGGTGCGGGCGGGGACACCGAGGCGGCACGTCGCCGGGCGGTCACCGTGGTGTCCGCCTCCGGTGCCATGACACGTCGGACCTCGGCCAGCACGGTCTCGTCCACGATGGATCCCCGCGTCGTCGCTACGGTGTGCGCGGACCAGCCCGCCCCGTCGCCGGGAGGGTGGTCGCGCGCTCAACCTAGCTCAGGGGCCTCGGCAACGGTGCCGCCGTGATGGGCGGCCACCGCCCGTCGCCGGGGATCCCCGGATGGGTCCTCCCACCTGGACGGCCCGCGGTGTCGAACCTCGGGGGCGGATAGGGCACCCTGGCGACATGCCGACACCGGAGGCACGAGTGGGCTACGACAGAGACGAGTGGCGCCGCCCATGGCGCAGCGCCGAGGTCGCAGGCGGCCCGGTGTCGCGACCTGCTGCCTCCGTCGACGGACCCGGAGCAGACGACGACGCCGACCGCGCGATCGCCCGGTACCCACAGCCGCCTCCGAACAGCTGGTCAGCAGCGGCGGGGGGACCTGGCTCACCGATCGGCTCGGTCCGGCCGCCCGACACCGTCGGCACGGTCGACGCCCCGGCCTCACCACGCCGGCGGCCGACCGGGGTCATCCTGGGTGCGCTGCTCGGCGCGGTGATCGGGACCGGCGGCACGCTGCTGCTGACCGATGCCCTGCCGCGGACGCCGGAGGCGGAGCCGGCCGATCAGGCGGTGGTCGAGCCCGACGCACCCGCGACGGTGTCCGCACCCTCGATCGAGCCGCTGAGCGAGTCATCGATCGTCCCGGCCGTCGCCGAGGCAGTGACCCCGTCGGTGGTCCGCATCGATGTCCGGACCGGGGAGGGTGACGGCCCCGGTCCCGGTGGCCAGTCCGGTCTGGGCTCGGGGGTGATCTACCGCTCCGATGGCTTCATCATCACCAACCACCACGTGATCGAGAACGCGGGGTCGGTCGAGGTCAGGCTCGCCAGCGGGGACGTCCTCGAGGCCGAGATCGTCGGGTCCGACGAGCTCAACGACATCGCGGTGGTCAAGGTCGATGCGGACGATCTCCCAGCCATCAACCTCCGCCCCGAGGACGAGCCGCTGCTGGTCGGGGAGACCGTGATCGCGATCGGCTCACCCTTCGGGCTCGACGCATCGGTCACCGCCGGCGTCATCTCGGCGCTCAACCGCGAGATCCGCCTGGACGAGCAGGTCCCGGGTGAGGGGGTCCAGACCATCCCGTCCATCGTGCAGACCGACGCGGCCATCAACCCCGGGAACTCCGGTGGTGCCCTGGTCGACGCCCAGGGACGGCTGGTGGGCATCAACACCGCCATCCTCACCCGATCCGGTGCGAGCCAGGGGGTCGGGTTCGCGGTGCCTGCCGACCAGGCGGTCGACTCCGCAGACCAGCTCATCGAGCAGGGGTTCGTCCGGCACCCGCTGCTCGGCATCGCCGGTCAGGACGTCTCCGCCGAGGTGGCCGACGAGCTCGGCCTGCCCGCCCGCCGCGGTGCCATCATCGAGTCGGTCCAGCCGGACACGGGCGCAGCTGCCGTGGGCCTGCGACCCGGCGATGTGATCGTCAGCGTCGATGGCGAGCCACTGGCCACGATGTCCCAGCTCGTGGCCGAGGTCCGTCGCCGTGCGCCAGGTGACATCATCGAGCTGGAGATCTTCCGCGACGGCGAGATGCAGACCGTCGAGGTGGAGCTGGGCGAGCGGCCACGCTGAGCCACCAGGGCTACGCTGCAGCATCCGGTCGACGACCGCGTCGGCCTGCGACGACGAGGCGCCGCACGTGCCAGGCCCCCAGGAACTCCTCGTGATCGCCGTGATCGCGCTGCTCGTGTTCGGGCCCGACCGCCTGCCGGAGCTCGCCCGCACGGCCGGCAAGTGGCTCGCGAAGCTCCGCAGCGAGACCCAGCGCAACGTCTCGGAGCTCAAGCGGCTCAGCGAGATCCAGCAGCTGCAGGCCGAGCTCAAGGGCCTCAAGCGCGAGCTCGACGACGCTCGCCACGAGGTGACCGAGGGCGTCAAGGAGCTGTCAGGGTTCAGCGAGGGGACGAGCTCGTCGGCGGCCGCGACGCGGCGCACGGGCCGGGGCGACGTCGCGAGTGCCCGTCGGGCTGCCGCAGCCGGGGTGTCCCCACGGGCCGCGGACGACCCACCGCCCTTCGACCCGGAAGCCACGTGACGGCCATCGTCACCCCTCGGTCCCTCGGGCCGGCGGTGCCGGCGGTGGCCGCTGCCGTTGTGGCGGGCTCCTACCTCGCCGTCCGCGCGGGCGCGGTCGACGGCGCCGACCGACGGATCGAAGGCTGGCTCACCTCGCACCGACACCGCCGTGGCGACCGTGTCCTGGTCGTGGCCACCGACCTCGGGTCCAGCTTCGGTCTGACGGGGGTGACCGCCGCGCTCGCGCTGCTCGGACGCCGGACCGCCGCGGTCGAGGTCGGCGCCGCCGGTGCGGCGGCCTGGCTGCTCGCCCAGGGGGCGAAACCCGCGCTCGGTCGGGCGCGGCCCTACGAGCTTGGCACCGCGAACCGACTGGTGTCACCACCGGCGGGGTCGTCCTGGCCGTCCGGGCACGCCGCCGTCGGGGCGGCGATGGCCACCGCCATCGCCACGGTCGCCGATGGCCGGGTGGCCGGGGCCGCTGCCGCGGGAGCCGTGGCGATCGGTGCGTCGCGGATCGCGGTCGGTGTGCACCACCTCAGCGACGTCGTCGCCGGCTTCGGGCTCGGGGTGCTGGCAGCAGCAGGTGCTGGCGCGGTGACCCGTCGCCTGCGGCTCAGGAGACGCTGAGGGGCAGGCTCCGGCCGATCAGCGACCGCGACCGTGCGGCCAGCTGCTCCGCCACCGCGGTCAGCGCCTGGGCCGCGGGCAGCTCCGGGTGGGAGACGACCAGCGGGACACCGGCGTCGCCACCCTCGGTCAGCCGCGGGTCGATCGGGATCCGCCCCAGCAGCTCGGTCTCGAGCGCGTCGGCGAGCTCCTGCCCACCGCCGGAGCCGAAGATGTCGTGGGTCTGCCCGCTGACCGGGTCGGTGAAGCCGGCCATGTTCTCGATCACGCCGATCACCGACATGCCGGTCTGCTCGGTGGCCTTCCCGGCCCTGAGCGCGACCTTCTGGGCGGCCTGCTGCGGGGTGGTGACGACGACCATGTCGGCGTTGGGCAGCATCTGGGCCAGGGAGATGGCGATGTCGCCGGTGCCGGGCGGCAGGTCGCACAGCAGCACGTCGAGGTCGCCCCAGTGGACGTCGGAGAGGAACTGCTGGATCGCGCGGTGGAGCATGGGGCCGCGCCAGATCACGGACCGGTCGGGGTCGGTGAAGAACCCGATCGAGATGACCTTGCAGCCGTGGGCCTGGAGGGGCATCACCATGCCGTCGAAGGCGACCGGCTTGCCGGTGACCCCGAACATACGCGGGACCGAGTAGCCCCAGATGTCGGCGTCCAGGACCCCGACCCGCAGCCCCTGCTTGGCCAGCGCCGCCGCCAGGTTCACGGTCACGGTGGACTTACC
>SLQK01000128.1 GCA_007131525.1 Nitriliruptoraceae bacterium
TGCCGAGCGCCTCGCGGACGATCGTCGCGACCGAGACGCCCCGCTCAGCAGCCACCGCATCGAGCGCGCGGTACTGCTCGTCCTCGACGAGGACCTGAAGCCGTCGGTCCTTCACCATGAGCATACTGTAGCAGGAGCTATCCACAGCCACCCGGCCGAGGGTCGTCCAGCCCGCCGTGGCTCAGTAGGGTCGCGCCCTGCCGACGACGCGGCCCGACGACGCGGCCCGACGACGCGGCCCGACGACGCGGCCCGACGACGCGGCCCGACGACGCGGCCCGACGACCATCGACGAGGTGTGCCAGATGGACGAAGCGAGCCTCCGGGCGAAGGCCCAGCAGGTCCTGCGCCGACTCGGACCGCTGACCGCAGGCCAGCTCGCCAAGGAGCTCACGGCCCGGGGCGACCTCGCCCCGGCTGCCGTGCCGAGCCCCGCCGAGCTGTGGGATCTGCTCCTGACGGAGCCAGAGGAGGACGGCTTCTGCGCCTTCCCCCTGGCTGACGACCGCCTCTGCGACCTCGACCACCACCTCGACGGGCTCACCCTCACCCACCTCCTGACCGACGCCGAGCGCGAAGAGGGCCGGCTGGCCCTGGGCCCGGACGTCGACCCTGTCGAGCTGCTGTTCGATGACGACCTGGTCCTGCACCTGGAGGACGGCTCCCAGCTGGCGCGGTCGCGGGAGCACCTCACCGGCCCCGACGGGTGGCTCCCGGACGCCCCCGTGGCGGTGCTCACCTTCGTCGGTGGGCGCTGCCGGATCAGCCAGCAGCAGGAGGCGCCAGCGGTCGATCAGCGCACCGCGGCTCGGCTGGCCGAGGTCCACGACCTGCTGCGGGACCAGCAGGGACCGGTCGACGTGGTCGAGCTGGTGCTGGAGGCACGGGCCCGGTACCCGCGGCTGCTGAGCGAGCCCCACGCCCCGCTGTCACAGCTGTTGGCGGCCGGCGGGCTCCGGGTGGTCGACGATCGTGTGCTCGGCGAGGACGAGCCCGACCCCGAACCCTACGACCCCGTCGCCCTCCTCGAGGAGCACCTGCGTGACGCCCACGGGCTCGATGACGACGAGGTGGCCGACGTCCGGCTGGTCCAAGACGCCGTGCGGGTCACCCTCGAGCGGGTGACCGACGCGCTGCGCGAGCGGTTGGACGAGACGGGCGGGGAGGTCCCCACGCCCGACCAGGTGGTCGCCTCTCTGCTGACCGAGCCTGCCTCGGAGGTGACCGAGGCAGGGGATGCCAGCGCGGCAGCCGCGGCAGAGGACGGCGAGGACCGCTGGTTGGCCGGGGTGCCGGCCGCCCTGGGCCGCCTCCTCAGCGACGAGGAACTGGCGTTCGTGCTGTTGGAGGACGTGGTCGAGGGGCACGCCCTGCGGGCCATGGCCCTCGGCGAGATGGTGACGGTGATCGAGCCACGGCTCGGCCCCCGCCACGCGCGGGCGAACGCTGCTTGGCTGCGGGCCGGCACCCTGGAGCTGACCGCCGACGATCACGCCGGTGCCGAGCCGCTGCTACGGCGTGCGCTCGAGCTCGACCCCGACCACGTCGAAGCCGCCGTGGCGCTCGCCGGCTACCTCGACGATCGAGGTCGGGCCGGTGCCGCGCTGTCCCAACTGCAGCGGCTCGAAGGACCGGGCCTCGACGCCACCCGACAGCTGTTGGCGCGTTACGCCCAGCCCGGTCCCGCCGCGGCCGGACGCAACGACCCCTGTCCCTGTGGCTCGGGGCGCAAGTACAAGGTCTGCTGCCAGCGTGCCAACGGATGGCCGCTCCAGGACCGCCTCGACTGGGTGTGGCACAAGATCGGTCAGTTCCTCACCTCGGCCGCCGGCAAGTCGGTGGTGGTCGACACCGCGAGGCTCGCCGGCGCGACCCCGACGGTCGCTGCGGCGATGGAGGACATCGTGATCGTCAACCTGGCGCTGTTCGAGGGCGAGCTGCTCCAGGACCTGTGCGACCTGCGGGGCTCGTTGCTCCCGGCTGACGAGCTCGAACTGCTGAGGACCTGGTCGGAGACCCGCGCGTCGGTCCAGGAGGTCGTCGAGGTGGCACGGGGCCGCGGGCTGACCCTGCTGGACCTGATGACCGGCGAGCGGACCGAGGTGCGCGACGTCAGCCTCAGCCGGTCCGTGGCGGTCGGTGATGCGATCCTGGTGTGGCTCCTGCCGACCCCGGCCGGCACCGTGCCCTCCGCCGGGATCCTGCAGGTCCCCGACCACCGTCGCGAGGATCTGCTCGACCGCCTGATCGAGGACCCGGAGGTCGAGGGGTTGGCGGCCTGGTACGCCTCGCTCTCGGCGGTACCGGGGCTCGCCAACACCGACGGCGACCCCCTCGAGCTGCTGACCAGGATCTACCGGGTCGGTGACCCCGACGCAGCCTGGGCCGCCCTGGCCGAGCACCTGGAGGAGGACGGGCCCGGCCTGCTCGCCTTCACCCACCGTGACGGGCGCCGGTGGCTGACGGGCAGCATCACCCGCGACGGCGACGAGCTGACCGTGCAGGTGAACTCCGCAGCCCGGGCGGCCTGGTTCCACGATCTGATCACCCGGGAGGTCCCCGACGCCGAGCTGGTCGACGAGGAGCGTCATCCGGTCGCGGAGCTCGCCGGTCGGTCTGCAGCTCGGCCAACGGGTGCGCTCGACGAGGACGGCGGCGGCCTCGACCTCGATGCCCTCGATCCCGGGGCCCGTTCCGAGCTCGAGGCGCAGCTCGACCAGATGATGCGGGAGTACGAGGACGGCTGGGTCGACACCGAGCTGCCCGCGCTGCAGGGCGCGACCCCTCGGGAGGCCGCCGCCGACCCGACCCGCCGAGCTGCACTGCTGCGGCTGCTGGACGGCTTCGAGCGGAACGCCGCCGCATGGGACTCGCCGGGGCGGCCGATGGACGCGGACCGGCTCCGGCGGCTGCTGGACCTGTGACCCGACCGGGCTGCGCCGAGCCCAGGGCTGCGGCGGCGGCGTGCGGTCGCGTCAGGCGGTGCCGGCGTCGGTGTGCACGCGCACCGGCGTGCCGGCCTCGATGGTCCGGCTGACCGTGCAGGTGCGGTCGTGGGAGTTGCGGACCGCGGCCGGGAGGCGGTCTCGGGCCTTGTCGCCATCGGCGCCGCTGGGGAAGGTCACCCGGAAGGTCACCTGCAGGTCACGCAGGACGTTGCCGCCGCCGTCGTCGACGGTCTTCTCCGCCGCGATCTCGACCTCGAACCGCTCAGGTGCGGCCCGGCGGGTCGTCATCAGGTCGACATCGACCGCTGAGCAGCCACCGATCGCCGCCAGGAGCAGCTCGACCGGGGTGAAGCCGCCCTCCATCAGGCTGCCGAAGGTGAGCTCGGCACCCCGGGGGTTGGTGGCGCGGTAGACGCCGGTGTCGACCCGTTCGAGGGTGACGCGCCGCTGGTCGCTCTCGGACATGCTGCCGCCTCTCGGGCTGGTTGCTCCGGGCCGGACGGCAGGTGCAGCCATCCGTGACGCGGACGCTACCGGTGCTGGTGTCAGGTCGACCGCGACGGCGGTCGGGGGCGGGGGTCGTCGTTCGGTCGCGGCGATCGCGGCGGTCGCGGGGGAGGCACCGGTAGGTTGCGGCACCGACCTCGGGCAGGAGCCGAGCCACATGAGCGGGACGTCGCCACCAGGAGGGGCGCCATCGGTCGACCGCGAGCGACTCGCCCGGGTGCTGCTCGCGGAGTGGGACACGGCGGCCGACCGGCTTGACCGCGGCCAGCTGCCCACCGAGGTGCAGGAGGACCCGGAGCTCGCCACCGTGCTGGCGGACCTCGCAACCAGCCGCTACGACCGCCACGGTCGGCTGCTGCGGTTCGTGCTTCGTCTGGCACCCGAGGTCGAGGGGCTCCACTACCGCGGGACGCCCCTGACACCCACCGGGGTGGCAGCGCTCGCGGTCGAGGCGGTGCGTGCAGGACCGGGCTCACCCGCGGACGAGGTCGTGCGGTCGCTCCGGGAGCAGGACGTGCTGGCTGCCCTGGCCGACCAGACCGACGACGTCTGGGCCGGTCAGCTGGGGCGCGACTGGGCCGCCGCGCGGCGGGATGCCGAGGGTCTCCTCAGGGTCGAGGCCGATCCGCTGAGCCGCGGCCAGGAGGCTGAGGTCGTGGATGCGATGGCGCTCCTGCTGCTGACCGATCCCGGTGCGAGCGCCCGCCTCCGCCAGCAGCTGCAGCAGGCCACCGACGCAGGGTCCCGGCCGACCTGGCTCCGGGCCGCGCTGGAACCGGGGAGCCGGGTCGGTTGGCTCCTGGCGGCGGAGCTGCTGCTCCCGCAGGTGCAGCGCCACGGCGCGGCAGGGCCGGATCACTCGAGCCACGCCCGCGCGTCCGGCGGGCTGCCACCCGGGGAGCAGCCGACCGTCGCCATGGACCCGGTCCGACCATCGGCCGACCCCGCGGCGGACGATCGGACGGTCGAGCTGCCGGCGGTGGCCCCGACCGGGGCACACCGTGCGCCCGGTGCGGTGGCGGTCGGCGCCCAGGGCGTCCCACCGGCGGCCACCGGTCGGATCCCGGCGGCGTCGAGCGGGGCGCCGTCGGGGCCGCCCTCCTCCGAGCGGTCGTCGGTCACCTCGCGGTGGTGGGTGCGGCTGTCCGGGACACTGGTCGCGCCGGCACTGGCGCTGCTGGTCGCTGCGGCGGGGCTGCGGTGGCCGGCGGCCACCCTCGTCGCCGTGCTGGTGTGGTTCGTCACCGACCGGCTGGTCAGCGTCCTCACCGACCCCTTCCTGCGCTTGGTCGGGGGCTGGCCGCCGACGCTGCGGGGCTGGGCGGTCCTCGCCCTGCCCTTCCGCCTGCTCGGGGTCCTCCTGCGTGGTCCGTGGCGGCTGCTCGGCAGCGTCCTGCTGCTGGTGCTGTGGGGTGTGGCCGTCGACCGGGGGTTGCTCCTCCTGCACCCCCTGCTGGCGCCGTGGTCGGCGACGGTCACGGCCATGACGCCCGATGCCTTCGCGGCACGCTGGTTCGTGCCGGTCGCCGCCGGCGGGCTCGTGTGGCTCGCGACCAGGCGCCGGTTCGGGCCGCCCGCGACGCAGCCCGGGCCCGGCCTGCGCGGCGCA
>SLQK01000305.1 GCA_007131525.1 Nitriliruptoraceae bacterium
ACGGTGCTGGAGCTGCTTGACGGCCCCTGGCGAGCGGTCCGTGATCGCCGCCACCTCGGCGAGCGACAACCCGGCGACCAGGCGCAGCTCGATCACCTCGCGTTGGTCACTGGTGAGCCTGGCGAGCGCCGTGAGCAGCTCGGGATCGAGCGTCCCCTCGACGACCTGCTCCTCCGCGGCGGGTTCGGCGGCGTGCTGCCCGGCCAGGACGCGGTCCGTCAGCTCGTGGTCGCTGCGCCGCTCAGCCCGCTTGCGCCAGTCCAGCAGGTTGTTTCGGGCGGCACGGTAGAGCCACGCCCGCAGGGCACGGCCGTCGCCGCTGATCCGGTGCCCACCCTCGATCAGCTCGATGAAGGTCTGCTCGACGAGGTCGTCGGCCACCTCGCCGTAGGGGACCTGGCGCACCAGGAACCCGCGGAGCCCGGGGCCGAGCTCCAGGTACACCGCCGCGATGGCGTCACGGTCCCCCCGCCGGACGCCCTCGACCAGCTCGTCGAGGGGGTCGCGGCCCTGCTCGCTCACAGCGACACCCCCAACGCACGCGCGGCGTCGGTCGACGCCCGCCCGTCACCCAGCCTACGGTCGTTCCCGGGCCCCGGCGCGGCTCCACCCCAGCCGCCCTGCGTCCCGGCCACGGAGCAAGGAGCCCTCGTGCGCACACTCCTCCACCCTGAGCGCTACCACGGGTTCCGGCGGCGGCCCCCGTACTTCGAGGGCTGGTACTTCAAGCTCGTGGACGCCAGCGAGGCGGCGCGCTACGCCGTCATCCCCGGCGTCTTCCTCAGCGACGATCCCGACCGACGGCACGCCTTCGTGCAGGTCCTCGACGGGGCGACGGGGACGGCGACCTACCACCGGTACCCGGCCGAGGAGTTCCACGCCGCCCGGCGGGCCTTCGAGGTCCGGGTCGGCCCGAACCGCTTCAGTGGCTCGGGGCTACAGCTCGACATCGATGACGACGGGCGCCGGGTGACCGCGGACATCCGGCTCGGGCCACTGGATCCCTGGCCGGTCCGCCCGTGGTCGCCCGGCGTCATGGGGCCCTACGCCCTGGTCCCCCGGATGGAGTGCAACCACGGCGTCCTCAGCTTCGACCACGAGCTCGACGGTCACCTCACGATCGACGGTGCCCGGATCGATCTGGCCGGTGGTCGCGGGTACATGGAGAAGGACTGGGGGGCCGCCTTCCCCGCCGGCTACGTCTGGATGCAGAGCAACCACTTCGCGACCGCGGGCGCGAGCCTGGTCGCCTCGATCGCCATCGTGCCGTGGGTCCGCTCGGCCTTCCCCGGCTTCCTCATCGGGCTCCGTCACGACGGGGTGCTGCACCGGTTCGCGACCTACACCGGCGCGCGGACCGAGGCCCTGCGGATCACCGACGACCGGGTCGACTGGACCGTCAGCGACCGCCACCGCCGGTTGGAGATCCGTGCCCACCGTGCCGCCGCCGGGCTCCTGCTCGGCCCCACCCGCGAGCACATGGAGAGCCGGGTCGGCGAGACGATGCAGGCCGAGATCGCGGTCACGCTGACGGATCGCCGGACCGGCAGGGTGCTGCAGGGCGCCGGCCGCAACGCCGGGCTGGAGGTCCACGGCGATCTCGACCGTCTGCTCGCCCTGCAGACCTGAGCAGGCCTACCGTGCCCGCGCCGGCAGACGGGACGACCAGGAGAGCACACCGGTGGCAGAGGCGGACCGATTCACCCGCGACACCGCGGTCGACAGGATGGGGCCTGGCCGGTTCCGCGGTCGCATCGACCCGGGCTGGTCGGTCGTCGACGGTGCGGCGCCGAACGGCGGCTACGTCATGGCGTTGGCAGCCCGCGCGATGCGCGCCGACATCCCCCACCCGGATCCGGTGACCCTGACCGCCCACTTCCTCGCGCCGCCCGTCCCCGGACCGGTGGACGTCGAGGTGGAGGTCGTCCGCAGCGGTCGCCGGCACACCACCGTGGCCGCACGGCTGCTCCAGGAGGGTCGGGAGCAGGCCCGGTTGCTGGGCGCCTTCGGCGACCTGGCCGCCGCGGAGGGTCCCGATCGCGTGGACCTGGCCCCGCCCCCGCTGCCACCGATCGAGGACTGCCTCGACGTGACCACGGCCGCGGTCGAGCGGGCGCGCAGCGGCGAGCTGCCGAGCTTCCCGATCCAGGAACGCTTCGACCACCGTCAGCCCGCCGAACTGGCGTCCTGGGCCATCGGCCGGCCCACCGGTCGCGGGGAGATGGGCGGCTACCTGCGGTTCGCCGACGCGGGCGACGACGCCGCGATCGACACCCTGGGACTGCTGGTCGTGGCCGACTGCTTGGCGCCCGCGGTGTTCAACACCGCGCCGGGCCTCACCTCCTGGGTGCCGACCATCGAGCTCACCGTCCAGGTCCGCGCCCGGCCCTGCCCGGGCTACCTCGCCGCCTGGTTCACCACCCAGGCCATGACCCGCGGCTACCTCGAGGAGGACGGGACGATCTGGGACGCCGGGGGCACCCTCGTGGCGCTGTCGCGCCAGCTGGCCCTCGCGCCGCGCTCGTGACGGTTCACGATGTCGCGACCTCCGCCCCTTGCGGTCAGGCGTCCAAGTGCAACACTGCAGGGTGAGGATGAGGGAGATCCCGCCTGGCTCTGACCCCCTCACAGGCACACACCACGCAGCCGCCCGGGGCGACCGAACGGACCGGGTCGGTGTCCTCGTTCCCGATCGCCGACCGATCGGGTCCGCGTGGCGGACCTCCTGGACGGACCATCGGCCCGGCCGAACGTCGGAGAGGGAGCCCCACGAGAGGTAGGGGCCATGTCACCGACACTGCACCGTCCTTCCGCACCCGGTGGCGACACCCACCACAGGTTCGACTTCCTCCACGGGATCGACCTGGAGCGTGAGCATGTCCGCCACGCACCATCCCGGACCCCCTGGATCGTCGGCGCCGTGCTGCTGGTGGCCGCGATCGTCGGGGTGCTCGTGGTGGCAGCACCGCAACTGACCCCCGACCCGGTGGTGGAGCCGACAGCGATGTCGCTGCACGACTCCGGCATCGCACAGGCACTGCAGGCGCAGGAGCTGGCTCGCGAGGCCAGCATCGCGCAGGCTCACGACGCTGGGATCGCCCTGGCGGTCCGTGAACGCACCGCTGAACTGCACCGCATGCACGACTCCGGCATCGCGCAGGCGCTGCAGGCCCGCCAGGCCGAGCTCGACGCCCGCGAGGCCATGATCGCCGGGGCGCACGATTCCGGCATCGCCTACCGGCTCCGGAACCCGTGACCCATCGCCGTCGGCACCGGGCGCCGGTCCGGTGCCGACGGCCGTCGTGGGCCGTCCCCCTCGTCAGCCACCGACGACGGGGAGGGTGAGTTCCCCTGCGCCGCCCTGCCCGGCGAAGCCCGTCACCACGACCCGGTAGGTGCCGGCGGGTACCTCCCGCTCGATCAACGAGTCGAACACGCCACCGCCCCAGCGTTCGAGCTGCTCCATGGACCGGTCGTCGTTCCGGTCGATCTCCTGCCCCCCGGCGTCGATCAGCGCGGCGACGGGGTCGAAGCCGTCCAGACCCCGGACGTCGAGCACGAGCATGCCCGCGGGCACCTCGATGACCAGCTCCCACTGGCCGTCCTCAGGGACGGTGAAGCGGTGCTGCTCGCCGGCCGTGACGCCGGTAGCGGCCATCTCGCCCGTACCGGCCGCCTCACCGATGCCGGCCGTCACTTCGGTGCCGCCCGGCTCGTCCCCGCCGCGCAGCAGCGAGACCGCGAGCGCCCCGACCCCGACCAGCACGACCATCCCGAGGAGCACCAGCAGCGGCGGGCGAACCCCGCGACCACCTCGCGACCTCCCGGCACCTGCGGACCCGGCCCAGGCACCGCTGCCGGTCGTCGCGGACGGTGACGCCGAGTCGGGTCCCACCGCGACCCCGCCCGAGCGAGTCGCCCCCTGGGCCGCGCCGGGCGGGGGTGGTGGCAGGACCGCACCCGGCGGCGGTGGCACGGCACCCGGTGGCACCGCGACCGCAGCGCCAGGCGGTGGCGCGGTCGGCGCGGCTGTCGCCGTCGTCGCTGCGGGGGCCGCCGGGGCGATCGCGTGCTCGCTCCAGCGCACGCCGTCCCACCAGCGCTGCCCACCGCCCCCGTCGGGGTCGTCGTACCAGCCAGGTTCCGTCATCGTCCGCCCTCCGCGTTCCTGCTATCGGATCGCCGGAACGCGAACCGTAGGGCCTCACCGGGTCGGAGCCGGCCAGGCGCGTCCCGGAGCAGCCAGCAGCCGGGCCAGGGGCACGCCCGGCCGGTAGGCGAGGTGCTGGTGGCCGGGGGCGTCCAGCACGGTCAGCCACCCCGCGGCTCCGACACCGAGGTGGCCGACGTCGTCACGGCGTAGTGCCACAGCGCCACCCGCCGTCGCCGACCACACCGCCTCCGACGGCGTCAGCCCGCACTCCCGGACCGCCAGCGCGATCACGAAGGGCATCGAGGTGGTGTAGGAGGTCCCGGGATTGCAGTCGGTGGCCAGGGCCACGGTCACACCCGCCGTCACCAGCCGCCGCCCGTCCGGGTAGCGCGGCGCGCGGGTCGAGAACTCCGCGCCCGGCACCAGCGTGGCCACGGTCCCGCTGTCGACGAGCGCGGCGACGTCGCGATCATCGAGGTGGGTGCAGTGATCCGCCGAGGCGGCACCGACCTCGCAGGCCACCTGCACGCCCGGCCCCGGCCCGAGCTGGTTGGCGTGGACCCGCGCACCGAGGCCCCGCTCGGCACCAGCCCGCAGGATCGCCCTCGCCTGGTCACCGTCGAAGGCGCCGTCCTCGACGAACACGTCGATCCAGCGTGCCAGCGGCGCGCACGTGTCCAGCATCTCACCGGTGACGAGCGCCACGTAGCCGGCCGGGTCGTTCTCGAACTCCGGTCCGACCACGTGGGCACCGAGGTAGGTGGTCTCCTCGGTCAGCTCCCCGGCCACCTCGAGGCTGCGGCGCTCGGTGGCCACCTCGGCGCCGTACCCCGACTTGATCTCCACCACCCCGGTGCCCTGACGGCGCATCTCGGCGACCAGCCGGCCGGCGCGGTGGCGGAGC
>SLQK01000288.1 GCA_007131525.1 Nitriliruptoraceae bacterium
AAGTGCGCGATCGTGTGTCCCCATGCCGCGATCCAGATCAAGGTGTTCGAGGAGGAGCACCTCGAGGCCACGCCGGACGACTTCCTGTCCCGGCCCTTCAAGGACCGTGAGCTCAAGGGCATGCGCCTGACCGTGCAGGTCGCGCCCGACGACTGCACCGGCTGCGGGGTGTGCGTCGAGACCTGCCCGGCGGTCAGCCGTCGCGATGTCGGTCACAAGGCGATCGACATGACCCCCGTCGGCGAGCTGGTCGCCACGGGCAACGGCGACGGGGAGGCGGACGAAGCCCTGACGGTCATGGACGTCGAGCGCGAGCGCTTCACGGCGTTCCAGGCGCTGCCCTACCCCGACCGCACGAAGATCCGCCAGGACACGGTGAAGCACACCCAGACGCTGCAGCCGCTGTTCGAGTTCTCCGGCGCCTGCGCGGGCTGCGGCGAGACCCCCTACATCAAGCTGATGAGCCAGCTGTTCGGTGATCGCTCCGTGATCGCCAACGCGACCGGCTGCTCCTCGATCTACGGCGGCAACCTCCCCACCACGCCCTACGGGACCGATGCGCTCGGCCGTGGCCCGGCCTGGTCGAACTCGCTGTTCGAGGACAACGCGGAGTTCGGGCTCGGGATCCGGCTCGCGATCGACGAGACCCGGGAGCTGGCACAGCACCTGCTCCGGGTGCTCGCAGCCGACATCGGCGATGACCTCGTCACCGAGCTGCTCACCGCCGACCAGAGCGACGAAGCGGGGCTCACGGCCCAGCGGGAGCGCGTGGCCGAGCTGAACCGCCGGCTGGACGGCGTCAACGGCGAGCGTGCCGGTGCCGCCCGCCACCTCGCGGTCATCTCCGGGTCGTTGGTCCGCCGCGACGTGTGGATCATCGGCGGCGACGGTTGGGCCTACGACATCGGCTTCGGCGGCCTGGACCACGTCCTGGCCTCGGGCGCGGACGTCAACATCCTGGTGCTCGACACCGAGGTGTACTCCAACACCGGTGGGCAGGCCTCCAAGGCGACGCCCCGAGCAGCGGTGGCCAAGTTCGCGACCGCCGGCAAGGGCTCCCCGAAGAAGGACCTCGGCATCCTGGCGATGCAGTACGGCCACGTGTACGTCGCCAAGATCGCCCTCGGTGCCAACGAGATGCAGACGCTGAAGGCGTTGCGGGAGGCCGAGGCGTGGCCCGGTCCGTCGCTGCTGCTGGCCTACTCCACCTGCATCGCCCACGGCGTGGACATGCGGGACTCGATGAAGCGGATGGACCTGGCCGTCAAGACCGGGTACTGGCCGCTGTTCCGCTACCACCCCGGCGACGACGAGCACGAGCAGCCCTTCAAGCTCGACTCCAAGGAGCCCAAGCAGCCCGTCAGCGACTTCCTCTCCACCGAGGGGCGGTACGGCACGCTGACCCGCACCGACCCGGAGCGGGCCGAGGAGCTGGCGCGGCTCGCCCAGAGCGACGTGGACGAGCGCTGGCGGTACTACGAGCAGCTCGCCGGGGTGACGCGCACCCAGCCGGCGGTTCCGAGCGATCCGCCGGACCCGACCGGTCCTGACGGCGCCACGGCCGAGTCGTCCGAGGAGGACTCCTGATGACCATCGACTGGAACGAAGAGGGTGCCCCTCCTGGTCCCGGCCACGTCGTTCCGAGTGGACCCGAGTTCGAGGGGGAGGTCGATCTGACCACCGACTACCTCGGCCTGGAGCTGCGCAGCCCGCTGGTCGCCTCAGCGGGTCCCTTCACCGGTGATCTGCCCTCGCTGCGGGCGTTGGACGCCGCGGGGATCGGCGCGGTGGTCCTGCCCAGCCTGTTCGAGGAGCAGCTCGAGCACGAGTCCACCCAGTTCGAGGCGCTGTCGCAGTACGGCAGCGGCGCGAACCCCGAGGCGGTCACCGGGTACGTGCCCACCCTGGACGATTACAACAACGGCGTCTCCCGCTACCTGGCGCTCGTGCGTGAGGCCAAGAAGCTGACCTCGGTCCCGGTGATCGCCAGCCTCAACGGGGTGACGACCGGTGGCTGGACCCGGTACGCCCGGCTGCTGAGCGAGGCCGGCGCCGACGCCATCGAGCTGAACGTCTACCGGGTGGCAGCCGACCTCGATGTCTCCGGCCGCCAGATCGAGCTCGAGACCCTGGCGCTGGTCGAGGCCGTCGTCGGTGCGTCCTCCATCCCGGTGTCGGTGAAGCTCGGCCCCTACTACTCCGCCTTCGGCAACCTGGCCCGTCAGCTGGCCGATGCGGGTGCTGCCGGGTTGGTGCTGTTCAACCGCTTTTACCAGCCCGACATCAACCTCGAGAGCCTGTCGGTGGGCCCGCACCTGGTGCTGTCCACCTCCGACGAGCTCCGCCTGCCCCTGCGCTGGTGCGCCATCCTCCACGGCCGGATCGGCGCCTCGATCGCGGCCACCACCGGGATCCACACCGGCAAGGACCTCGCCAAGGTCCTCCTGGCCGGCGCCAACGTGGGGATGTCGACCTCGGCGCTGCTGCGGCACGGGCCCGACCACACGGCCACGATCCTCGATGAGCTCGAGGCCTGGATGAAGGACACCGGCTACGCCTCGGTGGAGGAGATGACGGGGGCCGTGTCGCAGCGCACCGTGCGCGAGCCGGCCCAGTTCGAGCGCGCGAACTACCTCGACACCCTCACACGCTACGCCAGCACGTTCCTGCAGTGACGCTTGCCCGCCGTGAGCGGGCGGGAGCGGGGAGAGGACCGACGGTCGGCCGGTGCGGGGCCGGCCGTCGGTCACACCCCGCCCGCTGTAGGCTGACGGGTCCCGCACGCTGGAGCCGACGTGGTCGACGTGGCTGATCCGCCCGAGCCCACGGCGCCGGAGGACCGCCGGGTGGCGGCCGAGGCGCTGCTGGCACGTGCCAGGGAGCTGCGCGCCCATGCCTACGCCCCCTACTCCGGCTTCCACGTCGGCGCCGTGATCGTCACCGCGTCCGGGCGGCGGTTCGAGGGGGTCAACGTCGAGAACGTGTCCTACCGCCTGACCACCTGCGCTGAGCAGGCTGCGCTGGCGGCGATGTGTACCGCGGGGGCGATCGAGGAGGTCGTGGTCGTCGCCGTCGCCGGGGACGGTCCCACCCCGTGCACCCCCTGCGGGGCCTGCCGACAGACGATCGCGGAGTTCGGGGCCTCGGCGGTCGTCCACGCCACCGGGGCGAGCGGGTCGGTGCTGACCGCGTCGATCGGCGAGCTGCTGCCCGACGCCTTCACGCCCGAGCGGCTCCGGGACCGCGGGGAGGTGGCCGGTGGAGGAGCGTGAGCTCGACGTCGCCACGGTCCTGGCCGGCCTCCACGAGCCCGTCCCGGAGGGTCATCGCAGCGGGCTGATCGCCCTGATCGGCCGCCCCAACACGGGCAAGTCGACCCTGCTGAACCGCCTGGTCGGGACCAAGGTGGCGATCGTCACCCCGGTCCCGGGCACGACCCGCAACGCGATCAGGGGGGTGCTCACCACCGATGACGCGCAGCTGGTGTTCCTCGACACCCCGGGGCTGGCGAAACCTCGGACCCTGCTCACCCGCCGCCTCAACGACCTCGTCCGCGAGACCTGGTCCGGGGTCGACCTGCTGTGCTTCGTCACCGACGTCGCCGCCGGCATCGGTCCCGGCGACGCCTTCCTGGCCCGGGAGCTGGGTGGGGTCTCCACACCGGTGATCGCCGTGGCCAACAAGGTCGATCTGGTGAGCCCGAAGGAGCGGATGCTGCCCGAGCTCGTCAAGCTCGAGCAGCTCGGCGGCTCCGTCGGCGGGTTCGCCGACATCGTGCCGGTCTCGGCGTCCCACGGTGACAACGTCGACCGGTTGCTCGAGGTGCTGATCTCCCACCTGCCGGAGGGCCCGCGGTTGTTCGCCGGGGGACAGGTCTCCGACCAACCGGAGCGGCAGCTCGCCGCTGAGATCCTCCGGGAGAAGCTCATCGAGGCCGCCAGGGACGAGCTACCCCACTCCATCGCGGTGACCGTCGACGAGGTGGCACCCGACCCGGAGCGCGACGACCTGCTCCGGATCGACGCCGTGATCCACGTCGAGCGGGAGTCGCAGAAGCCGATCGTGATCGGTCGCGGTGGGGAGCACCTCAAGGCGGCGGCCACCGCCGCCCGGACCGAACTCGAGGTGCTCTTCGGCGCGAAGGTCTACCTCTCGACCCACGTCCGGGTCGCCAAGGAGTGGCAGCGCGACCCCAAGCAGCTGGGCCGGCTCGGGTACTGAGGGGTTCGGCGCCGGCACGCGCGCCCGGCCCACGCGGCCACCCACCCTGTCCCGATGACCGTCGTCGTTCGACGCCGGCCGTCCGACCGGCTCCGGGATGGGCGCGCGCCGGCGTCGTCTGCGACCGTCGGTCGTCGACCCGGTGCGAGAGGCGTGCCGCGGTGTCCCCAGGAGGAAGCCTGTGAGGTTGCGTACCCGACTGCTCCCCGTGGTCGCTGGCCTGGCCCTGGTCGCGGCCGCCTGCGCCGACGACGATGTCCTGACGGGTGACCCTGAGGACGGTGTCGCCGAGGTCGATGAGGACGCGGCCGACGACGACGTCCTCGAGGACGAGGTGTCGGAGGACGACGCGGCCGAGGACGACGCGGCTGAGGACGACGCGGCCGAGGACGACGCGGCAGCTGCGCCGGGCGACGCTGTGGCCGGGGTCGTCACCGTCGGCATCGAGGTGGCCGACTCCGACCTCGGCGCGCACGTGGTGACCGCCGAGGGGATGACCACCTACGCCGCGGTCGACCAGCGCGACGGTGACGCCGTCTGCGTCGGTGACTGCGCCCAGGTGTGGCAGCCGGTGCTCGTCGACGGCGAGCCCGAGGTCGCCGCCGACATCGACGCCGAGGTGACCACCATCGAGCACCCGGACGGCGGGACCCAGATCGTCATCGCCGGAGCGCCACTGCACACCTTCGTCGTCGACGCCGAGCCGGGTGACGTGCGCGGGCACGCCAGTGCTGAGCGTTGGTTCGTCGTCAGCCCCACCGGTGAGGTGATCGGCGGGCCCGACGACGGCGGCGCCTGAGCGTCGTCCTCGACCTGCGCGC
>SLQK01000053.1 GCA_007131525.1 Nitriliruptoraceae bacterium
ACCAGGTGTCCAGGATGCGGTCGGAGCCCGCCACCCGGGTGGCCAGGCCGACCCCGAGGGCGGCGAAGGTCGTCATCTCTGCGGTTCCGGTCGGTGGGCGACGGCGCGGACGGTGGCGAGCGTAGCCAGACCCTGCGGTCCGCCCGGCTGGGACGGTCGGCCCACTCTCCGACGAGGGTTGGAACATCACCGGGACCTTCGACCCTGATATGTACGGACCTCCCCGCCGTGACGGTCACGAACACCGGGGTACGACTGCCCTAGGGGGCTGCGTCGACGCCGACCACCATGCACGCCAACGGATGGGCGTGGGTCTGCGCCGACCACGCACCGCTCCCGCACGTGACACCGCACAGGCGCCGCGACGGCTCCCGACTCCCTGCTGTCCGCAGGCCGGAGCCCAGCGCGCCGGATCGAGGACAACAGATGCCCAGGGTGCAGTTGGACATCACGCGTCGGACCTTCATGAAGTCCGGAGTCGCCGCGGGGGTCGCCGGCGCGCTGGGCACGCAGGGCATGAAGGGGGCTCCGGCCTTCGCTGCCGGCATCGATGAGGACGCCTGGTACCGGCAGGGCCGCATCGAGACCACCTACAACGTCTGCGACATGTGCCCGTGGCACTGCGGGCTCGTGGTCCGCAGCGTCGACGGCGTCGTCTACAAGATCGACGGCAACCCCAAGGACCCGAAGAGCCGCGGGTTGCTGTGTCCCCGAGGTCAAGGTGGCGTCTCCTTCCAGTACGACCCGGACCGGCTCCGAGCGCCCATGGTGCGCACGGGTGAGCGGGGCGAGGGACGCTTCCGCGAGGTCGAGTGGGACTTCGCGCTCGACCTCATGGCACAGAAGCTCGAGCAGATCCGTCAGCGCTCCGGCGAGGAGTCCGTCGCGATCTTCGGTCACGGTGCGAGCGACTACTGGTGGGTCGAGCACTTCGCCCAGGCCTGGGGCACACCCAACGCCGCCAAGCCGGCCTCCTCGCTGTGTATCTCGCCCCGAGATGAGGCGTCGATCCTGACCTTCGGCTGGCCGGTCGGCGGGCACGAGCCCCTCGACTGGGAGCGGCTGGAGTGCCTGACGTTGATCGGCAGCCATATCGGCGAGGACGCCCGCAACACCGTGATGCAGGACTTCGCCAACATCCACGGTCGTGCCGGCAAGATCATCGTGGTCGACCCGAGGCTGTCGAGCGCGGGCACGAAGGCGGACCACTGGCTGCCGATCAAGCCGGGGACCGACACCGCGCTGCTGCTGGCGTGGCTGCACGTGCTGATCACGGAGGACCTCTACGACGCGCCCTACGTGGAGCGCTGGGCCAACGGGTTCGACCGGTTGGAGGCGCACGTCCAGGACAAGACCCCGGAGTGGGCGGCGGCCATCACCGACCTCGACGCCGAGAAGATCCGCGAGACGGCTCGGACCATGGCGGCGCACGCCCCCCGGTCGGTCATCATGCCGGGACGCCATGTCACCTGGTACGGCAACGACACCCAGCGCATGCGGGCCGTCTACCTCGTCAACACCCTGCTCGGTGCCTACGGGCGCGAGGGTGGCATGTACTTCAACCGGTCCCCCTTCATCGGGGACGTGCCGCTCCCGCCGTACACGATCGCCGGGAGCGCGGGTGGGTGCGCCGCGGAGCCCGACGAGGATGCGGCTGACGGTCCGGGGGAGCTCGCCCAGGGACCCACGGGCAAGGTCCGCGCCGACGGGGCGCAGGAGCGCTTCCTCCAGGGGCCCACGGCGATCCAGGAGCTCATCGAGCCCATGATCTCCGGTGAGCCCTACCGGATCGAGGCCCTGATCGCCTCCGGCGTCAACCTCTTCCACGCGATCCCGAACCCGGCACGCACCAAGGAGGCCCTGGCAGCCCTGGAGCTGTTCGTCGCCGTGGATGTGCTCCCGATGGAGTACACGGCGTGGGCGGACATCATCCTGCCGGAGTCGACCTACCTCGAGCGCTACGACGACCTGTTCACGATGGCGCACAAGACGCCCTACATCCACCTGCGGGAGCCCGCGGTCGAGCCGATGTACGACACCAAGCCGGGCTGGTGGATGGTCAAGGAACTCGGCGAGCGGGTCGGTCTCGAGGGCTTCTTCCGCTGGGACGACATCGAGGAGTTCCTCAACACCCGCCTGCGCTCGGTCGGGACCGACATCGATGGGCTGCGTGCGGAGGACGGGGTCATCCTCCAGGAGGGACGCCCCTTCCTCGAGGACTTCGACACCGGCAGCACGCCCTTCGCGACCCGGTCGGGCAGGATCGAGCTGTTCTCGGACACGCTGGCCAACAACGGCCTCGACGGCCTGCCGGAGTACGAGCCGGTCGACGAGCCCCCCGAGGGCTACCTGCGGCTGCTCTACGGACGCCAGCCCGCCCACACCTTCGCCACCACCCAGAACACCCCCGTCCTCCACGAGGTGACGCCGGAGAACGAGCTGTGGCTCAACGCTGACGTGGCCGAGGAGCTCGGTGTCGCCGATGGCGACCGCGTGATGCTGGAGAACCAGGACGGGGTCACCGACGGGCCGATCAAGGTCAAGGCCACCCAACGGATCCGCCGCGACGCGGTGTTCATGGCCCACGGTTGGGGACAGCGCTCGGAGCTGCTGACCAACGCGAACGCCGTCGGCGCCAGCGACGCCAAGCTCCAGACCACCTGGAACCTCGACCCGGTCTGCGGTGGTGCCGGGCTGCGCGTGAACTTCGTGCGCATCACGGAGGCCTGAGATGAGCCAAGCGTTCCTGCTCGACCTCACCCAGTGCATCGGCTGCACCGGCTGCGTCGTGGCCTGCAAGACGGGCAACGAGCTCGCCGAGGGCACCAGCTACATCGAGATCCGCAACCGTGAGCGTGGGACCTTCCCCGACGTCACGGCCGGGTTCGACAACCACCGCTGCTACCACTGCACCGATGCCGCCTGCGTCAAGGTGTGCCCGACCGGCGCGCTGTTCCAGGAGGATGGCCTGACCCGGGTCAACAGCGATGCGTGTATCGGGTGCCAGTACTGCGTGCAGGCCTGCCCCTACGACGTGCCCAGGATGGCCGACGGCGTCTCGACCAAGTGCGACGGGTGTCGGGATGTCACCCGGGCAGGTGGCACCCCATGGTGCGTGCAGACCTGCCCGAGCGATGCGCTGCAGTACGGCACCCGGCAGGAGATCGCGGCCGAGGCCCACCGTCGCGCCAGCGTGATGCGGGAGAAGTACCCCAACGCGCAGGTCTACGGCGAGAGCCAGGCCGGCGGGCTCGGGATGCTGGTCGTGCTCCCCGACGACCCACAGGCGCTGGGCATCCCCGCCGACCCGGTCATCCCGACGGTCACCGAGGCCTGGCAGGACTTCGCCCAGCCGATCGGCGTCGGTGCCATCGCGCTGACCACCGTCGGTGCCGGGATCGCGGCGGTGATCGCCCGGCGGAACCGACTCGCCGAGGAGCAGGCGCACGCCACGGCGGACGCGACGGCCACCGGTCCCGCCGCCGACCACGATGATGAGGAGCGGTCATGAGTGACACCCGGATCGCCGAGGTGGAGGGCGCCGACCGTGAGGAGCAGCTGCTGCGCTACCGGCCTGCTCAGCGCTACATCCACCTGCTGGTCGCCAGCTCCTTCACCGTGCTGTTCCTGACCGGTCTGCCGCTGATCTTCGAGCCGCTGTCCTTCCTGGCCGCCAACGGCTGGTCCCGGATCATCCACCGCATCGCCGCGGTCGCCTTCATGGCGGTGCCGTTCCTGTACTTCCTCGCCGACCGCCAGGGCGCCAAGGAGCTCATCGTCGAGTCGTTCCAGTACGACAAGGACGACCGTCGCTGGTTGCTCCACATGGGCAAGTACTTCCTCGGGCAGGCCGAGGGCATGCCACCGCAGGGACGGCTGAACGCCGGTCAGAAGCTGCACCACCTCGCCGTCCTGATCCTCGGTGCCGGGGTGGTGTTCTCCGGGCTGGTCCTGTGGATCTGGGCCGGCCAGCTCACCGACGTCCAGCTGTCCTGGGCAGCGCTCGTCCACAACATCTCGATGCTCGGCCTCGTGCTGCTGCTGATCGGCCACATCTACTTCACCGTGCTCTACAAGGCCATCAACGCGATGCACACCGGCTACGTGCCGCGGACCGACGCGGAGCTCGAGCACGCCAAGTGGGTCGCCGAGATGGACGCGCTGAAGGCGCGCGAACCGAAGCTGCCCCCAGCCGAGCAAGGCCCGACGCCGGGTTCGCCCGAGCGGTGATCGCCACCGTTGGCGCTCGTCGACGCGGCGGACGTGGGGCGCCACAGATCTGTACGTACAGCAACCCGAAGACCCCGACCGGTGGGACCCACCGGCGGACGACCACTGAGAGGATGAACGATGCGCACAACCCGCGCGCGGTCGCTGCTCGCGGCCCTGCTCGCACTCACGATGGTGCTGGCGGCCTGCGGCAACGGCGACAACGGCGAGACCGCCGAGCCAGAGGACGACCCTCTCGCTCTCGATCTGGACGAGGACGAGGAGGAAGCGGTCGAGGAGGAAGAGGAGGCGGTCGAGGAGGAGCCGGCGGCCGAGTTCGACCTCGTCGCTGCGGTCACCGAGTTCACCGAGACCATCCCTGACGGCTGGATGTTCATCCGGACCGTCGAAGACCTCGAGGAAGCGATCGCCGCCACGGATCCGGTGCTCCTGGATGTTCGGACCGCCGCTGAGGTCGAGGAGAACGGGACGATCCCGGGCTCGATCAACATCGACCTCCGTGAGTTGGCGCAGAACCTCCAGTACGTCCCGACCGACCAGCCCGTCTACGTGTTCTGCGCCACGGCGTGGCGTGCCGGTCTGGCCACGTCGTCGCTGCGCATGCTGGGCTACGACAACGTGCTCGGCTTCTCTCCGAGCGCCCCGGGATGGGAGGCCGCTGGGAACGAGCTCACTATGGACGTCGAGCCGCTCGTGGACTATGGCGCCCCGGACGTCGAGCCGGAGTTCATCGCCGCCGTCGATGAGTTCCTGTCCACCCTGCCCGAGGGCTACCTGACCTTCCCGGGGGCTGACAACGCCCTC
>SLQK01000316.1 GCA_007131525.1 Nitriliruptoraceae bacterium
AGCGTGGACGAGCGCGGCACCGAGGTGGGGGTGATGCACGCCTGCGGGCATGACGTCCACACGACCTGCCTGCTGGGGGCGGCCAGGGAGCTGGCGGTCGACCGCGGGAGCTGGGCCGGCA
Organism: Nitriliruptoraceae bacterium; assembly: GCA_007131525.1. Taxonomy (GTDB): domain Bacteria; phylum Actinomycetota; class Nitriliruptoria; order Nitriliruptorales; family Nitriliruptoraceae; genus T1Sed10-7. Next base: position 122 of record SLQK01000316.1, read on the forward strand.
CGGTGGTGTGCCTGTTCCAACCGGCCGAGGAGATCGGCGCCGGCGCCCGGGCGATGCTCGACGACGCTCTCTACGACCGCATCCCCCGACCGTCGGTCGTGCTCGGACAGCACGTCGCTCCCCTGCCCGCCGGGGTCCTGGCGGTGGAGCCCGGCCCCGCCTTCGCAGCCTCGGACACCCTGCGGATCACGCTGTACGGCCGCGGCGCCCACGCCTCGCGGCCACAGACCGCCGTCGACCCCGTGGTGCTGGCCGCGACCACGATCCTTCGCCTGCAGACCGTGGTCGCCCGGGAGGTGGCCCCGACCGACGTCGCGGTCGTGACGGTTGGCTCGGTCGCGGCGGGGACGGTCGCCAACGTGATCCCCGATCACGCCGAGCTGCAGGTGAGCGTGCGGACCTTCTCCGAGGCGGTCCGGGACCGGGTGCTCACCGCGATCGAGCGGATCGCCCGGGGCGAGGCCGAGGCTGCCGCAGCCCCCCGGGCACCGGACATCGAGCTGGTCCAGTCCTTCCCGGCGGTGCACAACGACCCCGACGCGGTGGAGCGCACCCGACCGGCGCTGAGCGCGGTCGCCGCCGCCGTGGTCGCCCCCGGGCCGGTCACCGGCAGCGAGGACGTGGGGCTGCTGGCGCGGGCCGTCGACGCCCCGTGCGTCTACTGGCTCCTGGGCGGCGCCGACCCGGCGCTGTTCGAGGGGCTCGACGACCCCGCGGACGTCGCTGCCCGGGTGGACGAGCTCCCGTCGAACCACTCGCCCCACTTCGCGCCCGTCGTCGAGCCGACCCTCGGCGTCGGCGTGCGGGCCCTGACCGCTGCGGCACGGACCTGGTTGGCAGCGTCGGACCGGGACCACCCGATGGGCTGAGGCAGCCGGAACCGTCCGGATCAGGGCTCGGACCGCTCGAGCTCCGCCAGCACCTCGGCGTGGACGCGCAGGTCGTCGGGGGAGAACAGCACGAACCGGACCAGGCGGAGCGAGGTCGGCTGTCGCAGCGCGTCCCGCACGGTCCGCAGTGCCACCTCGGCGGCGGGGCGGAGCGGGAACCCGAAGACCCCGGTGGAGATCGCCGGGAAGCCCACGCTGGCGAGCTCCTCGTCAGCGGCCAGCTCCAGCGCACGGCGGTAGCAGCTGGCCAGCAGCACGTCCGAGGGCTCGTCCTGGCCGTAGACGGGCCCGAGCGCGTGCAGGACCCGCCGGTTCGGCAGGTTGAAGGCGTCGGTGACCACCACCTCGCCGGGTCTGATCGGCGCGAGCGCACGACCGGCCCGGGCCAGCTGCGGGCCCGCGGCCCGGTGGATCGCGCCCGCCACGCCGCCGCCCGTGGTCAGCTGGGCGTTCGCCGCGTTGACGATCGCATCGAGGTCGGGCTGGGCGGTGATGTCACCCTGGACCAACTCCAGGACGGCGTGCCCGACCGTGATCGAGGTGTCCACCGGCGTCTCCTCGCGCTGCATCCGGCTGCTCCTCGCACGGGACCAGACCGGGCCGCCCGCGTCCAGTCCGAGCCGCCACCTCCTGACGGACAGGCCCCCTGGACCGACGGTCACGGTGCGACGGGGAGGGGACCAGGGGCTGCATCCACGGGGTGGTGCGTAGCGTCGGGAGACCGGCGCCCACACCGCCGACGGACCCGCTGACCCCACCGAACGGGAGACCCGTGCCCCACCCCCGCCTGACCGGCACCGCCCCCCTCATCGCGGCGGCCGCCGTGCTCGCGCTGGCGGCCTGCGGTCCGGCAGAGGACCCGGCCGACGAACTGGACGACCAGCCGATCGACGACCCGGCGACCGACGACGACCCGGCGACCGACGACGACCCGGCGGACGACGATCCCGCCGACGACGACCCGGCACCGACCGAGGACGACGAGGCGCGCGACACCGATCCTGACGAGCGGGCGGTCGAACCCCTCGGCGACGCCCCCGCCACCGACCGCAGGACCGAGGAGGGCAGCTTCGGTGAGCGACTCGAGGTGACCGAGGTCCGCGTCGGCACCCACGACGGCTTCGACCGGGTCACCTTCGTCCTCGACGGCGACGGCACCGTCGGATGGTCGATCGGACCGGAGGACGAACCGACCTCGCAGGGGTCCGGCGAGCCGATCGAGGTCGCCGGAGCCACCACGCTGTGGGTCGCGCTCGAGCCGTTGACCTACCCGGAGGATCCCGATGCCGGCCTGGCCGCTCCTGATCGCGTGGCTGGCCCCGAGGACGCCGTCGTGCTGACCGAGGTGGTGCAGGACACCCTCTTCGAGGGCTACCACACCTTCGCGGTCGGGCTCGAGGAGGCCGTGCCCTTCGCGGTCGAACGCCTCGAGGATCCGCAGCGGGTGGTCATCGACCTCGTCCCCGAGGACCGTGGCTGAACTGACCCGTCGCGTCGCTCAGCACTCCTCGAAGGGGCCGCACGCCGCGTTGGCGTGGAGCTGGTTCAGCACGCTGGGGAACGCCGTGAGGGCCTCGACGAAGGCGTCGAAGCGGTCCTCGTCACCCTCCGAGCTGCCGGCCAGCCCGTCCGCGATCGCCTCGCAGACGGCATCGAAGCTCTCCATCGCCCGCTCGTGCCACCGGTCGGCGCCCTCGGGAGGCTGCAGGTCCGCCACCGGTGAGGTGACCTCGACGTAGCGCTGCTGGTGGTCGAGGAGCTGGGCCTCGAGGGTCGGGCCGTCGCTGACCCCCGACAACAGCTCATCGAGGTCGGCGGCGAGCTCCATCGCCAGCAGCTCGAGCTCGAAGTTGGCCTCGAAGACGGCGCGCTCGTAGTCCTCATCGGCGACGGTGGCGCTGCCCTGCGTCACCGCGAGGTCGCAGCGCAACGCCGCGGCGTCCTCCGCCGCGTCCGCCGTGGGCTCGTCGCTGCGGCCGGCATCCGGATCCTCGCCGTCGTCGCCGGCCGTGCTGTCGTCAGCGTCGATGTCGTCGTCGGTCGGCGCGTCCGGCTGCTCCTCCTCCGGCTCCGGCTGCTCCTCGACGTCCTCCACCGCCGGCGGCTCGACCTCCACGGCGTCGGGGGCGGTGCCGCCGCAGCTGGCCAGGACCAGCGCCGCGACCCCCAGGCACACCACACCGGTGCGGGGCCGGAGGCTGCGCGCTCGCGTCCGTCGCACCCGGTCCTCCTCGCTGATCGCTGCCGGTCCACCACCTCGGCGTCGGGTCCGAGGTGCCGCCCCGCGCCTCACGCGCCGGGACGACGCCCCCAACCGTAGGTCAGGTCGTGTCCGCAGGTGGTGATCCGCGTCACACGAGCTCGTCCAGCGGCGGCTGGGACGGCCTCACAGCTGGGCCACCGGGATGCCGGACATCACGTCCGCGATCGGCCGGATGCGGTCGAACCACACCTCCTCGGCGGGACGCCGGGCGCCACCGGGGTCGAGCAGCTCCCGGAACCTCGCCAGCGGGGTGAAGGTGACCTTGCCGCCCACCAGCCCGCACATGGCGCTCTCGGGGTGCGCCTCCTCGAGCTGCCCGAGGAGATGGTCGACGCACCGCACGGCCAGCCGGGTCGCCTGGATCCGGTCGAACGGGCTCGGGTTGCCACCCTGCTGGACGTGGCCCAGGATCGACTGGCGGACGTCGAACAGCCCCCCGCCCTCCTTCTCGAACAGCGCCCACAGGAACGGCGTGGTGTAGACCGGGTCAGCACCCTCGCCGCGGATGATGACACCGAGCCGCTGACCCTCCCGGAAGCGTTCGTTCAGCGCCTCCACGTCGTGCTTGAGCCGCTCGAGCGTGATGCCCTCCTCCGGGGTGTAGACGAACTCCGCCCCGGTGGCCAGCCCGCTCGAGAGCGCCAGGTAGCCCGACTCCTTGCCCATCACCTCGACCACGAACACGCGGGTCGAGGCCACGGCCGACTGCTTGATCTTGTCCACGTCCTCGACGATGGCGTTGAGCGCCGTGTCCGCGCCGATCGTCAGGCCGGTCCCCGGCACGTCGTTGGAGATCGTCACGGGGAGGCACACGATCGGGATGTCGAGGTCGGGGTGCTCGCTCCTGGCCTGATCGAGGACGTGGGCCGCGTTGTAGCCGTCGAAGCTGCCGAACATCAGGATGCCGTCGAGCTGGTGGCCGGCCACCCGCTCGGCGATCGTCGGGAGGTCCTCGGGGGTCGGGGTGTAGCGCTTGGTGCCGAGCGCCGCACCGCCGTGGGAGACCCAGCCGCTGACCGACATCCAGCCGAGCTCCTCCACGTGCCCATCACGCAGGCCGGGGAAACCGCCACGGATCCCGAACACGGTGTGGCCGCGGTCCATGATCGTTCGGACCGCGGCGCGGACCGCGGTGTTCATCCCCGGGGCGAGCCCACCGGCGTGGAGGATCGCGATGCGCTTGACGGGCTGGTCGGCGGAGGCCTCCCGGGGCCTTGCACGCACCAGGGTCCGCATCGTCTCGTAGGCCTCGACGAAGCCGGAACCGCGCAGCTCCATCGCCTCGTCGTAGCGCTTCTCCTTCAACAGGCCAGCAACGGCCTGGGTCTTCTCCACCGCCTGCATCAGCGGGGAGGTGACGATGCGGTTCTCACGGATCCCGATGAGCTGGGCCTCCTCGGCCGCGTTGCCCGCGACCAGCTCCTGGACGGCCTGGTAGCCGCACCGGGTCCCGAGGTTCCGGTCGAAGGCGCTGGGCGACCCGCCCCGCTGGACGTGCCCCAGGATCGTGATGCGGGTGTCCTCACCGAGTCCCTCGGCGAGGATGTCACGGACCCGCTCGGAGGTGATGCTGACCCCGTAGCGGTCCCGAGCGCCCTCGGCGACGATCACGATGTTCTGGCGGCGCTTGACCTTGCGGCCGTCCTGGACGGTGCGTCGCAGCGCCTCCTCCCAGCTCGCGGTCTGGGGTGGCCGCTCGGGGATGAACACCCACTGGGCGCCCGTTGCCAGGCCGGCCATCAGCGCCAGGTAGCCGCAGTTGCGCCCCATCACCTCGATGACGAAGGACCGCTGGTGGGACGATGCGGTGGAGTGCAGCGCGTCGATCGCCTCGGTGATCCGGTGCAGGGCGGTGTCGGTCCCGACGGTCATGTCGGTGCCGAACATGTCGTTGTCGATCGATCCGACGATGCCGACCAGCTGCAGCTGCGGGTGCGCGTCCACGAGCTCCTGCTCGAGCTCCCCGGCCTCGACCAGTTCGGCCAGGAGCTCCGGCCACTCGCTGGACAGCAGGTTCGCGCCGGTCAGCGACCCATCGCCGCCGATCACCACCAGGGCGTCGATGTCCCGGGTGACGAGGTTCCAGGCAGCCCGACGGCGACCGTCCCGGCTCCGGAACTCCGGACAGCGGGCGGTCCCGATCACGGTGCCGCCGCGGTGGAGGATGCCGCCCACGTGGTAGCTCTGGGCCTCGACGATCGCCTCGCCTCCCTCGACCATGCCGAGGTAGCCCTCGTGGATCAGGTAGGGCTGGACACCGACGTGCAGGGCGGTCCGCACGACCGCCCGGACCGCGGCGTTCATGCCGGCGGCATCACCTCCGCTGGTCAGCACCCCCAGGCTGTGGGGTCGACGGTCAGCGGGGCTGCGGGTCGTGGTCACCGGTCTCCTCCGGGTCGTTGAGGGAAGCTCTGGCGTGGGTGGCGGGGCCGGCCGGACCTCACCCGTGGGGCAGCAGGCGCTCACGGTGCGTCGCGTGGTCCGGAACCTGCCGCACGTAGGTGGGGTCGGTCAACAGTGGCGAGGTGACCAGCAGGTCGGCGGTCGCACGGTTGCTGGCGACCGGCACGTTCCACAGCGTCGCGATCCGCAGCAGGGCGCGGACGTCCGGCTCGTGCGGCTGGGCCGACAGCGGATCCCACAGGAACACCAGCACGTCCACGCTGCCCTCGGTGATCATCGCACCGAGCTGCATGTCGCCTCCCAGCGGGCCGCTCTCCAGACGGAGCACGTCGAGCCCGAGCTCATCGGCGAGTCGCTGCCCGGTGGTGCCCGTCGCGACGAGGCGGTGGCCTGCCAGGACCTGCCGGTTGTGGCGGGCCCAGGCCAGCAGGTCCGCCTTCTGCCCGTCGTGGGCCACCAGGGCGATGGTGCGCAGCGGTGGCTGCGGGGCCATACGGTTCTCCCGATCGGGGGTCGGTCGGTGGTCGGTGGCTGGTCGTCTCGCGTCGGGCAGCCGCCGCGTGTCAGGCCCAGCCGAGTTCGTGGAGCCGGTCGTCGTCGATGCCGAGGTGGTGGGCGAACTCGTGCACCACGGTGACGTAGACCTCCTCGACGAGGTGCTCCTCGTCCTCGGCGACCGCGCACAGCGGCAGCCGGAAGATCCTGATCACGTCGGGGGTGGCCCCGCCGTAGTCCTCCCGCTCGGTGAGCGGGATGCCCTCGTACACGCCCAGCAGGTCGGGTTCCTCGTCGTGGGCGTCCTCGACCAGCACGACCACGTTGTCGAACTGGGCCCACAGCTCGTCGGGCACGGCGTCCATCGCCTGCCCGACCAGCTGCTCGAAACGTGCCATCTCGACGGCGTCCATCACGGCCAGGCTAGGCGGTGGTGCGACACGCCGGCAGACGGCGACCCGGAGGAGGGCCACCGCCGAGGTCTCACACCTCCGCCGGCCGGGTCGCGAGCACCCACCGTTCGAACCCCGGCACGCTGAAGGCCAGGCGGCCGCGCTGCGGTACCCAGCAGATGCCGAGATCCAGCAGCGAACGGCGCGCGGGCGAGGCCGCCTGGTGGGTGATGTCGACCACCTCGAGCAGGTCACCCATGGCCGCCTCGCCACCCTGCTCCGCCAGCGCCTGGACCAGCAGCTGGGCACGACCCGTCGGCACCCGACGCCACCGGGTGGCGTAGAAGTCGTCGACCCGGACCCGCACCCTCGCACCGGCGGCCCTGGCGACGGGGAGCTCGATACGGAGGGGATCGGTGGCCAGGTCCCACAGCGCCTCGCCCCAGAGCTGGACGAACCAGGGGTAGCCGCCGGAGGCGTCGTGGACGGCGTCGAGGACGGCGGCGTCGACCGAGGCGCCGGCGACGCGGTCGAAGGGACGGCGGATCGCCTCGGCGGTGCCGGCCCGGTCCAGCAGACCGAGGTCGACCCGGCCCAACCGCTCGGTGTAGGTCTGGCCCTCGTCGAACAGGTTCTCGGCCGCCGTCGGCAGACCCGAGAGCAGCACCCCGAAGGGCCGGTCGTCCTGGGCCGCCGCGTGGGCCGCCCGCAGCAACGGTCCCAGCAGGACGTCACCGGCCTCGTGGACCTCGTCGATCGTGAGCAGCACCCCGCGCGACGCACGCCCAGCCAGTTCGGCGAGGTCACCGATCAGTCCCTCGAAGCGTTGGGCGTCGGCCCGCCCGGTGAGCTCCGGACCGTGCGGGCCGGCTCGCACCGTCGCCAGCCCCGCGAGGTTGACGTCCGGGGCGGTCGAGACCAGCTCGTCCAGCCCCCGGAACAGCACCGCGGTCGCTCGGGCGAGCTCGGTGTCATCGCGGTCGGCTTCCACGTGGATCGTGGCCAGCCCGAGCTCACGGGCCCGCTGCCGGACGTAGGCCAGGAGCGCGGTCTTGCCGACCCCCCGGACCCCGCGGTAGAGCACGAACTCCGGCGCCACCGCAGCCGCCAGCTGCTCCACCACGATGCGCGCCCGCAGCAGCGCGTCCTCACGACCCCCGAAGTCCGGCGGGATCCGACCCATGCCAGGCCGGAAAGGGTTCGCGGCCGCAGCCAGCGCACCCCCACCGATCGTCAGGTCATCGAAGGGGTTGGGCACCCATCTCCCCAGGGCTCGGGAGCCCGTGATGCTACTGGCCGCAGCGCTTGCGGCACGGAGCTGGCCCCGTGCGGGTCACCGTCCGACTCCCCAAGAAGCGCGCTCTGCGAGGTGACGTGCGCGCGGGACGGCTCACTTCCTGGGGACAGCTTGGGGACGACCGGTGGACATCCTGTGACTTGTGGCTACGCCCTGGACATCGGCCCACCGCCGCGCGTAGTGTCATTCGGGCCGGTCGGGAACGGACTGCGGATCCCCGGCCGGACCCCCAGGGGCCTCGTACAGGGGCACTTGGGCGGAGGTGGAGGGCTCCGGCCCGCCGATGTGGAACCCGGAACGTGACGGCGAAGCATCGGTCGAACCCCGCGAGGGGTGAGCCACCGAGCGGGAGGCCGCGAGGCCGACCGTTTCCCCACAGCGGTGCTGTACCGCCGCGGTGGTGGTGTCACCCGACGCAGCGGGTGATGCCGGCGAGACGCTCCTCCGCGAGGAGGGGCGGGGCTGCGGCCCGAGCGACGTGGCCACCTCCGGGTGGCGACCCGCCCGGCGCGGCGGTCGACGATGGCGATCCCCCGCGGATCACCACGCTCGCGACGGTGAGGAACGGCAGGTGCTCGTGAGGGCATCCGACGTCCCGCACCGAGGTGGTAGCGGGCGTCGTGCTCGGACACGACGCAGCGGCCACCGACGGCCGGGCACCACCTTCGGGTGAGGCCCGCCGCCCGGTCCGCCGGGTGGTCGCCGTCCAGGTCGACCAGCACCCGCGAGGGAGCTGCGGCGACCAGGGTGACGAGCCGGTGTTCCACCACCCGAGAGGAGCTGTGGAACACGACGCGACGCCCCGGAGGTCCTGAGACGGACGCCGGGGCGTTCGCGCGTTGTCGGGGGTCAGCCGGCGATCACCCGGACCAGGGCCGCGACACCCCCCACCCCCGCCCACCACAGGACGCCCGCCCTCACCCGCTGGGGCGACAGGACCCTGAGGAGCGGGCGGCTCAGGAGGAGGCCGACCAGCAGCAGGGCCGACAGCACGACGCCGACCACCGCCTGGGTGAGCGTGAACGAGCCCACCCCGGCCAGGCCCACCAGCGTCAGCACGATGCCCACGGCCCACACCAGCCCCAGGGTCGGTCGCACCACCGCCGGGTCGCGGTCACGGTAGAGCAGGGCGATGGGCGGCCCACCCAACGCGGTGGCAGCGCCGGTCACGCCCGATAGCACGCCCGCCGCGACCTCGCGGCCAGGGGTGACCTCCACCCGCCATCCCCCCGCTGCGGCTGCCACCGCCGCGAGCAGCACCACGGCCACCAGCGCCGTCAACCATCGCACGTCGACCAGGACCACGATCGCCGTGCCGAGCACGATCCCCGGCAGCCGCCCGACCATCAGCCGGTTGGCGGAGGACCGGTCGAGCTCGGCCCGCCCCACGATCGCCATCGTGACCGACAGCGGGAGGGCGGCGACCAGCATGGCCCCCGGCAACAGCTCCGGGGCGGCCAGCGCCAGGGCCGGCACGGTGGCGAAGGCGGCACCGAACCCGACGATCGACTGCGCCACCCCGCCGAGCACGGCCGCGAGCACCACCAACGCGAGACCGACGACACCGATCGAGACCACGAGCGCACCGACGGTGACCGGGACGGCCTCCATCGTCAGCAGCACCTCGCGCACCCTTCCGATCCGGGTCCACCTCGTCGTCGGTCCGCACCCGACACGTGCTCGCGCCGGTGACCGGCAGCCCCCGCGAGGGCCGCAGGGTACGGGCCCGTCCATCGGTACCAGGACGTCGGTGCCGGGTGGCGCGCCGCCGGCTAGCGTCGCAGGTCAACGCACCCCCATGGAGGAACCCACGTGAGGATCGGCATCCTGACCGGCGGCGGTGACGTCCCCGGCCTCAACCCCTGCATCAAGGCGGTCGTCGACCGGGTCATCGACGACGGCCATGAGGTCATCGGTCTGCGACGCGGATGGGCCGGACTGCTCGAATACGACATCGATGACCCTGAGGTGTCGAACGAGCGCCTCGTGGTCGCGCTCAACCAGGACGTGGTGCGCAAGATCGACCGCACAGGTGGCACCTTCCTGCACACCTCACGGACCAACCCGCAGCGGGTGCGGGACAAGGACGTTCCGCCCTTCCTGCGCGACCAGGCCCTGGGTGAGGGCCCCCACGACTTCACCGCCCACACGCTGCGGGTCCTCGACCACCTCGGCATCGACGCGATGATCCCGATCGGCGGCGATGACACGCTGTCCTACGCCCTGCGGCTGCACGAGGAGGGCTTCCCGGTCGTCGCCATCCCGAAGACGATGGACAACGACGTCCACGGGACGGACTACTGCATCGGCTTCTCCACGGCCGTGACCAGGTCGGTGGAGTTCATCCACCAGCTCCGGACCTCCACGGGCTCCCACGAGCGGATCGCCGTGGTCGAACTGTTCGGACGCTACTCCGGCGAGACGTCGCTGATCAGCGCCTACCTGGCGTCGGTGGACCGGGCCATCATCTCCGAGGTGCCCTTCGACCCGGAGCGTCTGGCCGCCCTGCTGATGGAGGACAAGCGCCGCAGCCCCTCCAACTACTCGATGGTCACCGTCTCCGAGGGGGCCACCTACACCGGCGGGGACATCTACCTCTCCGGTGAGGAGGACGCCTTCGGTCACCGCAAGCTCGGCGGCATCGGGCAGAGCACCGGCGAGATGATCAAGCAGCTGACGGGCGAGGACATCATCGTCCAGCAGCTCGGCTACCTGATGCGCTCCGGTCGCCCGGACTCCCTCGACCTCATGGTCGCCACCAACTTCGCCGTGATGGCGGCCGACCTGGCGGTCGACGGGGAGAAGGGCAGGATGGTGGCGCTGCGCAGCGGCACCTACACCAACGTCCCCATCACCTCGACCGGGGCCGGCGCGCGCCGGGTCGACGTCGACGCCTTGTACGACGTGGATGCCTACCGGCCGAAGGTCCGGCAGGTCGCCGGGAAGCCGATGTTCCTGTACTGACGAGGCGGCCCGGGCGCGGCGCGCGCTCGGGCAGCCTGCGCCTGCGTGCCGGGGGCGGACGACCCCTGCGCGTCGGTCACGGCCACGGCCCGGCTCAGGCGCGACCTGCCGGCCGCTCCCGGACGCGGCGCACCGCGTCGAGCAGCAGGGCTGCCATCCCCATGCCCATCATCGTGAGCGCAGCAGCCGTCAGGGCTGGCTGTCGTCCGATGGCTCCCACGACCGGGCTCCACAGCAGCGGTGACGCGAACTGGCCGAGGAACAGCGCGCTCGTCATCACGCCGATGAGCCGGCCGCGGAGCCGCGCGGGTGCGGCCTGGGCGACCCAGCCGACCAGGTTCGGCACGATCAGCCCCAGCCCGGCGCCGCCGATCAGCATCCCCGGCGCGACGACCGCCAGGTTCCCGGCCAGACCGATGGCGAGGTAGCCCAACCCGGTGACAGCGAAGGCGACGGCGACCACGTTCGCGCGACGGCGCCCCGCCGACAGGCGTGCGGCGGCCAGCGAGGCGACGGCGTAGGCGAGCGGTGGGATCGCGATGAGCACCCCGGTCGCCGCGGGTCCCAGACCGAAGGTCTGCTCCAGCAGGAACGGCAGCTGGACGGGCAGGAGGTAGAACACGACCTGCACCAGCGCGAGCAGTCCGATGCTGACGGTGACGACCCCGAGCGCGCCACGGTCACCCGTCGGTCCCGGTGCGGCACCGGCCGCCGCCGCGGACCCCCGGAGGGGACTGACGGTGCCGGGTCCAGGCACCGCATCGGCCCGCTGCAGCGTCCCCGTCGCCACACGCGGCGGCTGGGGGATGACCCGAAGCACGGCGGGGAGCAGGAGCCAGGCAGCCGGGTACAGGGCGAAGGACCATCGCCAGCCGACGCCCGCGAGCAGGCCGCTCGCGATGGTGAAGACCGCCCCCGACGCCCCGAGCGCCGCCGCCTGGCGCCCCAGCATCCGGCTCCGGGCCCGTCCGGTGTACAGGTCCGCGATCAAGGTGGTGACCGCGGTCATCACCGCGGCGACCGCCAGACCCAAGCCCACCCGGCCGGCCAGCAGACCGGTCAGTGATGTCGCGATGAGGCCGGTCCCACCCGCGGCGCCGTAGAGCACGATCCCGGCGAGCAGCACCGGCCGACGACCCCAGCGGTCGACCAGCACCCCAGCGGCCGACGCGGTCAGGGCGATGACCAGCGCTGGCAGCGTCAGCACCAGCGGCACGAGCAGGTCGGCTCGGGGGACCGAGGCGAACTCCCGGGCGATGGCAGGCAGCGCCGGGGCGACGATCGTCGGCGCCATGATGGTCAGGGTGCTCGCCGCCAGCAGCATCACCGCGGTGGCGGTGGACACGGCCGCAGCCGCTCGTGGCCCACCGTGGGCGTTCGGCAACCCGGACATGCTGCCTCCTCGTGCACGGTCCGCTGCGCCCGTGTCCGAGAGCGACCGCCGTCGGGTCCCGCAGTCAACCCGATACGGCGGCCGACCGTTCGACCACGCACCGCCGGCCCGGGCCGCCTACGGTCCGAGGTGTCGTAGCACCGAGCACGCGAGCACGAGGGAGGACATCCACCGTGGGACTGAACATCCAGGACCTGGCGATCTCCAGCCGGGAGTTCACGCCGGGCGGCCCGCTCGAGGACCGGCACGCCAACGACCTCGAGAACGAGGCACCATCGTTGCTGATCGACGGCGTGCCCGACGACGCCGTCGAGCTGGCGGTCATCTGCCACGATCCCGACGCACCCCTGCCCGACGGCTTCACGCACTGGACGCTGTACGGCATCCCCGCCGATGTCACGGAGCTGGCTGCCGACGCCGATCGGCACTACCGGCCGGGCCCGAACGACTTCGGCGCGACCGGGTACGGCGGCCCCCAACCGCCGGACGGGCACGGCGTCCACCACTACTACTTCTGGGTCTACGCGTTGTCGCGACCGGTGGAAGGGACGCCGTCACGTCGCGAGTTCCTCGACACCTACGCTGACGCCATCATCGAGCAGAACCGGGTGATCGGCACCTACGAACGCTGAGCAGCCTGACAGCCCTGACGGACCGGCGCACGGCGCCGGTCCGTCGTGTGGCTCGTGGCCTGCAGGCACCGTCGGGCGGACCCGCGAGCGACCCACCGAGGAGCACCACCGATGGCACCGCACGAAGCCCTCGAGACCGACCCCGGCTGGCTGTCAGAGGACACGATCGAGGCGGTCCGGGGCCAGGTCCCGATCGTGTACGTCGAGGCCGTCCCGGTCCGTGTCGACCACCTCGGTCGCATCACCAAGGTCGGGCTCCTGCTGCGCGCGCAGGCCGACGGCACGGTGTCCCGGGCCGTGGTCTCCGGTCGCGTCCTGTACGGCGAGACCCTCCGGGAGGCGCTGTGGCGCCACCTGTCCAAGGACCTGGGTCCTGACGCCAGCCCGCGGATCCCCAGCGGGGTCGCCCCCTTCACCGTCGCCGAGTACTTCCCCGACCCGGAGCGTTCGGGCTTCCACGACCCTCGCCAGCACGCGGTGGCGCTGGGCTACCTCGTCCCCTGCGACGGCGAGTGCCAGCCCGCCCAGGACGCCCTCGACCTCGCCTGGCTCTCCCCCGCCGAGGCCCTGGACCCCTCCACCGCCGGTGAGCTGTCCTCGGGCCACGGGCGGCTCGTCCGGCGTGCCCTGGCCTTCGCCGGCCAGCTGCCCTGAGCGCTCGCGCCCCGTCACGTCGCCGCGTGTCGGGCTGGGACGTGCATCGGCGACCGACCGGGCAGGCGGCTCAGGTCGTCGCCAGCAACACGATGCCGGCGATGGCCATGAGGACCACGCTCGCCACCGTGACCCGGGCCGTCAGCGACAGCCCGACGAGCTCGCTGTCGTCCTCGAACCACCGCCGCCGTGCCCCGCTGCGGGTGCCCTCCAGCAGCGCCCCCAGCGAGACGACCACCAGCCCGGCGCACAGCGCGGCCACCAGGGGTGAATCCCGCACGACGGCGATCCGGACCATCACCGTCGAGGCGGTCGCCGCGGCCATGCCGGTCCGCTGCCAGGCCAGGCTCGTCCGCTCGGGCTGCAGGCCGGGGTCGAGGCTCACGGGATGACCTCGATCAGCGCGATCGCACCGATCAGGGCGATCGCGATGATCGTGGCGAGCACGACCACCCCACCCACACCCGCCGGCAGCGGCTCCTGCCGCCGCAGCGCGCGCTCGACCCGCTGCCACCGCACGTAGCCGAGGACGGCGGTCAGCGCCCCGCCGAGGAAGGCCGCGCCGGCGGTCACCTCGACCAACCACTCGGGCGTGACCAGCTCCGACAGCGCCACGACCGCCACCCCGGCGACCACCAGCGCCAGCGCCGTGCGCAGCCACGCCAGCAACGTCCGCTCGTTGGCCAGGGTGAACCTCGGATCGGGCTCCTGCCCCTCGCCGAACACCCGCCGAGGTCGCCGGGTGTCCACAGCGCGCTCCTGCTCGCGGTCGCCGGCACCGTAGCCGGCGAGCGCGCCGACCCGCGTCGGTGGCGCCTCAGCTGCTCCGGGCACCGTTGGCGGCAGGCGCCGTCGCCGCAGCGAGGCGGGCCGCCGCCCGGATCGCCGACACCGCGCGTGCCAGCGTGTCCGGGGTCGTCCGATGGCTGAGCACGGCCAGCCGCAGCACCACCCGCCCGTCCAGCACGGTGGAGGACAACCGGACGTGCCCGTCGGCGTGGATCCGGTCCAGGGCGCGGTCCTGCGCCGCGTCGTCGCCGGGGACCCGGAAGGTGAGGATGGACAGCTCCGGGGTGGAGACCACCTCGACGTGGTCGTCCTCCGCGAGCTCGCGGGCCGCCCACCGGGCGAGGTCGAGGGCGCGGTCCAGGGCGGCGGCGAAGGCGTCGGTACCGTGCAGCAGCAGCGGCAGCCACAGCCGCAGGCCCCGCCACTGGCGCGTCAGCTCCGGGCCCAACGAGCCGAAGTCCGGCAGTGCCGGCAGCTCCTCCTCGGCGTCCCGCAGGTAGTCGGCCTCCTCGGCGAAGGAGGCGGCCAGGTACGCCCGGTCGCGCACCAGCACCGCCCCGGTCCCGAAGGGCAGGAACAGCGACTTGTGGGGGTCGAGGGTGATGGAGTCGGCCCGCTCGATGCCGGACAGGAGCTGCCGCCCCCGATCGGTGAGCTGGAAGAAGCCGCCGTAGGCCGCGTCGACGTGGAACCACACCCCGTCGTCGCGGGCGAGCTCGGCGAGCTCGGGCAGCGGGTCGATCGCGCCGGTGTTGGTCGTCCCGGCGGCACCGATCACCGCCACCGGGAGGAGCCCGTCCGCGCGGTCCTGCTTGATGGCGATCCGCACGGCCTCCGGGTCGAGCCGGAGCCCGTCCGCTGAGGTGCACACCCGCACGTGCTCGTCGGTGAAGCCCGCGATCCTCGCGGCCTTGCGCACCGAGCCGTGGGCGTGCTGACCGACGTAGAGACAGGCCCGCCCGACCGCACCGGGCGCGTGAGCGTCACGGGCCGCGACCACCGCGGTCAGGTTGGCGGCCGACCCTCCTGACAGCAGCAGCCCCTGCGCCGTGCCGGGCAGTCCGAACAGCTCGGTGAGCCAGGCCAGCACGCCCTGTTCGAGCGCCACCGCGGCGGGGGTGAACGCCGACAGCCCGGTGTAGCGGTTGGCCACGCCAGCGATCAGGTCCGCCACGGCGGAGGCCACCAACCCGGAGCCCGGGATGTAGCCGAGCTCCCCGGGTGCGGCGTTGTCGTCGCCGGTGGCGAGCACCGCGGCGACCGTGGCCAGGGCCTCGTCCACCGGCGTCGGGTCTGCGGGTGGGCGCGCCTGCAGCAGCTGCTGGGCCAGCTCGTCACCCCGGGGGCGGCCGAGCACGTCGCCGTCGCGGCGGGCCGTCATCACGGCCTCCACGAGCCCGCCGGCGGCCGCGAGCAGGGCTGCGGTCTCGGTCGCCGACGGGTCCAGCGCGGACAGCGCACCCGGTCGTTGCCTCTGCGCCATACCCCGGCCCCTTCCACGTCCGTTCCCGGCGCCCTGTGCCACCGACGATCCGAGCGTACGCCCCTCCACGTACTGTCGGGCTGGATGGGAGCTATCGTGACGTTCTGTCCCTATCAACGTCTTGACGACAACGATCTGTCGTCCCCATCACGATCTCGAGGTAGACATGTCCAGCACGCTCGACCTGATCGACCAGCAGCTGCTCGCCACCTTGCGGGCCGATGGCCGGCGCTCCATCACCGCCCTGGCCTCGGAGCTGCACCTGTCCCGCAGCGCCGTCCATGCCCGACTCGACCGGCTGGCTGACGAGGGTGTGCTCAAGGGCTTCGCTCCGGTGGTGGACCCGGCCCGCGTCGGTGGGAGCATCGCCGCCTTCGTCCTGCTGTCCGGGGGGCCGGGCTCCCGGTTGGAGCTCGCCCCACTGCGTGCCCAGCTGCAGGCGCTGCCCCACGTGGAGTACGCGGCGCTGGTCACCGGGGAGGCCGACGTGCTCCTGCTGGTTCGCACGGACTCGCTGGAGCAGCTGCGCGGCTTCCTGCTCGAGGAGCTGGCGGCGGTCACCGGCCTGCGCGGCACCTTGACCCTGCTGGTCCTGGACGAGGTGATCCGTCGGCCCTTCCTGCTGCCCGGTGAGTGAGCCCGGCGCGGCCGGCGAGGTCAGCCCGGCAGCCGCACCCCGGGGTTGAGCAGCCCACCCGGATCGAAGGCGCGCGCGGTGGCGTGCATCGCCGCGACCTCCTCGGCGCTGCGGCTGCGGGGGACCCAGGCGGCCTTCTGCACGCCGATGCCATGCTCTCCGTCGGGACGACCGCCCGCGGCGACGACCGCGGCGCACACCGCCTCCTCCACCGCCGGGATCCGTGGGGGCGGCACGCCCAGCAGGTTGATGTGGAGGTCGCCGACACCGAGGTGGCCGAACACCACCACCTCGCACCTCTCGCCGCCGGCTCGCCGGACGATGGCCGGGAGGCCGTCGACGACCTGCGCCAACGCGGACAACGGCACGACGACGTCCAGCTTGACGACAGGCCCTGCCGCGGCGAGCGCCTCGGTGTGGGCCTCACGGAGCTGCCACAGCCGAGCACGATCGGCGGCGTCCAGCCCGATGAGGGCGTCCAGCACACCCGGCTCCGCCTCGGCGGCGGCACCGACCGCTGCGACCAGCCGGTCCGCGACCGGCTCGGCCCCGCCCACCTCGACCAGGACCGCCGCCGGCGGCCACGTGGCGAAGGGTGGGCGCTGGCCCGTGACCTCCACCACGCGGCACAGGCCCGCGGCCTGGACCAGCTCGCTCGCCTCCAGCGGACCGGCCAGTCGGACGATGGCCTCCTGGGCCCGCAGGGCGGCGGCGACACCGTCGACGGCCAGCAGCGCGACCGCGCGGTGACGCGGCGGCTCCAGGAGCCGGAGCCGCGCGGCGGTGATCAGCGCCAGCGTTCCCTCGCTGCCGATCACCGCGGCCAGGTCCGGGTGCCCGGCGTCGGGCTCGCCCACCGCGCCCTCCACGATCCGGCCATCGGCGAGCACCACCTCCAGCCGGCGCACCTGCGACCGGGTGGCGCCGTACCGCACGACCCGGATCCCCCCGGCGTCGGTGGCGATGGTGCCGCCGATCGTCGCCGAGTCGCGGGCGGCCAGGTCCACGCCGTAGGCCAGCCCGGCCGCGGCCGCGTGCTCCTGCACCGCAGCCAGGCTCGCACCGGCCCCGACGGTGACCTCGCGCGCCGCCACGTCCACCGG
>SLQK01000144.1 GCA_007131525.1 Nitriliruptoraceae bacterium
ACCGAGGAGGCGACGGGATGAGGGTCGCTCTCGTCAGCCCCTACGACCTCACGGTGCCCGGCGGGGTCCAGTCCCATGTCCGGCAGCTCGCGGCGCGGCTGCGAGCGGACGGCGACGAGGTCGTGCTGCTCGGTGCGGGTCGCGGCGGCGTGCGCCGTCGACCGGATGCCCCGGCCGAGGTGGGACTCGGGCCGACCCGGGGGGTGGAGTTCAACGGTGCGGTGGCCCCCATCGCGCTGACACCCTCGGCTGCCTGGCGGACGGTGCGTGCCCTGTCCCGGCTCGCGCCGGAGGTGGTGCATGTCCACGAACCACTGGTGCCCATGGTGGGGGTCGCGGCCGCGCTGGGTACCGTGGCCCCGCTGGTGGTCACCTTCCACGCCTGGTCCGACAGCGACCGCGCGTACCGTCTGGCCAGGCCGCTCGGGCGCGGCATCCTCTCGCGCGCCGCGGTGGCCGTCGCGGTCAGCGAGGCCGCCGCCGACTACCACGCAGGCGCGCTCGGCCTCGAACCTTGGTCGCTGCGGGTCGTGCCCAACGGGGTGGACGTGGCGCCCTTCCGCGCGGCTGCCCGGGCACGCGGCGACCAGCGGCCGGAGGAGCCGCCGCGGGTGGTGTTCGTCGGCCGTCTGGAGCCCCGCAAAGGGGTCCTGGTGCTGGCGCACGCCTACCTGGAGCTGCTGCGCTCCCACCCATCGGCTGAGTTGACCGTGATCGGGGACGGCCCGCAGGCGGCCGAGCTTCGCCGGGTGCTCGCCGGCGCCCCCCCGGGTCAGGTCCGGCTGGCGGGTCGGGTGGAGGGCGTGGCGCTGGCCGAGGCGCTGGCCCGCGCCGACGTCGCGGTCGCACCGGCGCTCGGCGGTGAGTCCTTCGGCATCGTGCTGTTGGAGGCCATGGCGGCCGAGACCGCGGTCGTGGCCTCCGACATCCCCGGCTACCGCAGCGTCGTCGAGGACGGGAGGGACGGGATCCTGGTAGCGGCGGGTGACCACAGCCGGCTGGCCGGCACCCTCGCCGAGCTCCTCGATGATCCCGGACGTCGGTCCCGGCTCGTCGCCGCGGGGGTGCGGACGGCCGAGGCTCACGACTGGTCGGTCGTGGCCGCCCGGGTGCGGGAGGTCTACGCGGATGCGCTCCGACGGCAGGCTCGGCCGTGACAGCCGGCTGGTCCGGGTCCGACGCAGGTCATGACCCGCGGTGCCTGCGCTGCGACGGTGCGTCAGCGTCGTACGATCGCGGGCGGTCCGCCCCGGACGTTTCCCGCCCTGTGCCCTGCGGAGTCCCCCGTGCCCTCACCCACCACCCTGCTCCGTGGCGTCGTCGCGGCCACGTTGCTGTTGGTCCTGGCCGCCTGCAGCAGCAGCGGCAAGGTGCTGGTCCTGCCTGCACCGCTCCCACCTGAGCCTGTCGAGGAGCCGGACCCGGAGCCGGAACCGGAGCCCGAGCCGGAGCCGGAGCCAGAACCGGGGCCGCCTGCACCGCTGACCGGCCTGGAGGTGGACGAGGAGGTCCTGGCGCTGCCGGCGCTGCTGGTGAAGGTCGACAACGCCCCACAGGCGCGGCCACAGTCCGGACTCGAGGTGGCCGACATCGTCTACGAGGAGGTCGTGGAGGCCGGTGTGACCCGGTTCCTGGCGGTGTTCCACAGCACGCTGCCGGCGGTCGCCGGTCCGGTGCGCTCCGCCCGACCGGTCGATGTCCAGCTGATGTCCGGCTACGGCCGCTCGGCCTTCTTCTACTCCGGCGCCCGCAACGAGGTGCAGCCGATGCTGCGCAACGCGCCGTCGATCGTGATCACCGAGGGCGGCACCGGGTTCTTCCGCGACCGTTCCCGGCGCGCGCCCCACAACCTCTACATCGATGCGCCGTCCGCCCGTGAGGGGGCCCGACAGCGCGGCGCGGAGCCGATCGGGGACGTCGGCTGGGTGTTCGACGAGGCGGCCCCCGACGGGGCCCTGGCCTGCCCCGAGGACGCGACGGGGTGCGCCGATCCCGGAGCGGGCGTCCAGATCCGCATGTCGTCGAGCTACCGCACCGTATGGGAGTACGACGAGGAGGAGGGCGTCTACCGGCGCCTCCAGAACGGATCGCCCACCCGGGTCATCGGCGAGGGCCGCATCGGGGCGGCCAACGTGGTCGTGCTGGACACCCGGCACTACCTCGGCACGCCGAGCTGCTACGGCAGTCCCTGTCCCGAGACCGACGTGGTCACCGCCGATGCCCCCGCCCTGGTGCTCAGGGACGGCCACCGCTACGAGGCCCGCTACCGCAAGCCCGCCGCCGACGCCCCGCTGGAGATCCTCGATGCCGACGGTGCGCCGTTCCCGCTCAAGCCGGGACGGACCTGGGTGCATCTGCCGAACAGCCTGCCGGGGCTCTCGGACTGAGCGCCCCCACCCGGTCGGCGGGGCGGCGCCGCCGCGTGACGCCAGTACCCTCGTGCTACCTCCCCACCGCACCTCCGGAGCTCCGCATGCGCCCCTCCGATCCGCCGCCGTCCTCCGCCGCTCCACAGACCGGGACCACCCGGGTCAAGCGTGGTCTGGCGGACATGCTGAAGGGCGGCGTCATCATGGACGTCGTCACCCCCGAGCAGGCCCGTATCGCCGAGGAGGCCGGCGCGGTGGCGGTCATGGCGCTCGAGCGGGTGCCCGCCGACATCCGTCGTGATGGCGGCGTGGCGCGGATGTCGGACCCGGACATGGTCGACGGCATCATCGAGGCCGTGTCGATCCCGGTGATGGCCAAGGCCCGCATCGGCCACTTCGTCGAGGCCCAGGTCCTGCAGTCCCTCGGCGTCGACTACATCGACGAGTCCGAGGTGCTCACGCCCGCCGACGAGGCCCACCACATCGACAAGTGGCGGTTCGACGTGCCCTTCGTCTGCGGGGCCACGAACCTCGGTGAGGCCTTGCGTCGGCTGGCCGAGGGCGCGGCCATGATCCGCTCCAAGGGTGAGGCGGGCACCGGCAACGTCGTCGAGGCGACCCGGCACATGCGGGCCATCGCCGGCGAGATCCGGCGGCTCACCACGATGGACGAGACCGAGCTGTACGCCGCGGCCAAGGAGCATCGGGCCCCGGTCGAGCTCGTGCGGGAGTGCGCCGAGACGGGCCGACTGCCGGTGGTCCTGTTCACCGCCGGCGGCATCGCCACCCCGGCCGACGCGGCGATGATGCTGCAGCTCGGTGCCGACGGCGTGTTCGTCGGGTCCGGGATCTTCAAGTCCGGCAACCCGGAGCAGCGCGCCCGGGCGATCGTCGAGGCCACCACCCACTTCGAGGACCCCGGCGTGATCGCCAAGGTCTCCCGCGGGCTCGGTGAGGCGATGGTCGGGATCAACCTCGACACGCTGCCCGAGGACCAGAAGTACGCCCAGCGCGGCTGGTGAGCAGCACCTTCGTCCCCGACCGGTGGATCCCGGGGGAGCGGTTGACGGGCCGGCTGCCGGCCACCGAGCAGACCCTTGCCGACGGCGAGCTCGCCGCGCCGCTGGTCGGCGTGCTCGCCCTCCAGGGTGACGTCCTCGAGCACCTCCGTGCGCTGCGCCGCGTCGGTGCCCGGGCCGTCCAGGTCAAGACCGCCGCGCAGCTGGCCGAGGTCGACGCGCTGGTCCTGCCGGGTGGCGAGTCCACGACGATCGGCAAGCTGCTCGTACGGTTCGAGCTGCTGGCACCCCTGCAGGCCCGGATCGCCGACGGCCTCCCGGTCCTCGCGACCTGTGCGGGGATGATCCTGCTCTCCGACGAGCTGGACCAGGTCGAGCCGCAGCCCCTGGTGGGCGGCCTGCACGTGCGGACCCGCCGCAACGCCTTCGGCCGGCAGCTCGACTCCTTCGACACCCGGCTCGAGGTGGTCGGTATCGACGGTGGCCCGATGGACGTCGCCTTCATCCGGGCGCCCCGGGTCGAGGAGATCCTCGCCGACGACGTCGAGGTGCTGGCGTCGGTGGACGGCTATCCCGTGGTCGTGCGGCAGGGCCTGTTGTGGGCGGCGGCCTTCCACCCCGAGGTGACCGGCGACGACCGGCTGCACGCCGCCTTCGTCGCCACGGTGCGAGGCGCCTGAGTCCCGGTCGTCTCCCGCCGCAGGACGCGCCACGTGGCGGTGTCGCAACCCGTCGTTAGGCTCGCCATGGCCGGTGGGCGGGCCACCGGCGGTCGCCAGCCTGGCGGCGTGGACATCCGGGCACGGTGCCGGGACCCGATCGGGGGGAGACCGAGGTGGCAGGGAGCGGCGGTCCGCTGCAGGTCGTGCGGTCGTCGTCGTTGGAGCTGCTCGCCGACCACCTCACCGAGCGGCTCCGGACCGATCCGCCCGCCGACCCCGTCGCACCCATCGAGGTGGCGGTGCCGAGCCGGGGGATGGAGCGCTGGCTCACGCAGCGCCTGAGCTCCCAGCTCGGCGCCACGGCCACCGAGGCGGGGGTGTGCGCGAACGTGCGGTTCCCGTTCCTCGGCGGTGTCCTGCAGCGCACGCTGGCGGCCACGTTGGGCGAGGACGGTGCCGACGCCGATCCCTGGACGCCGCAGCGGCTGGCCTGGCCGCTCGTGGCGCTGCTCGACGATCTCGCTGACGACCTCGCGTTCGGCCCGCTGTGGACCCACCTGAGCGACGACGGCGTCCGGTCGGCACGGCGCCGCCTGCCGCTGGCGCGTCGGATCGCCGACCTCTTCGACCGGTACGCCCTCTACCGGCCCGACATGGTCGCCGCCTGGCGTGACGGCGCCGCCGTCGACGGCGAGGGGGCGTCCCTCCCACCGAACCTGCGCTGGCAACCACCGTTGTGGTGCGAGCTCACCGAGCGCATCGACACCCCCAGCCCCGACCTGCGGACCACCGCCGCGATCGACCGGCTGCGTCGTGGCACGGTCGCGCGCCCCGACCAGCTGCCCACGTCGGTGACGGTGTTCGGGGTGCTCGGGCTGCCGCCCCGCCACCTCGAGCTGCTGGCCGCGCTGGCGACCAGCACGCCGGT
>SLQK01000196.1 GCA_007131525.1 Nitriliruptoraceae bacterium
CGGCGCGTCCTCGGCAACACCCTGCAGCTGGTGATCGCTGCGGAGGTGATCGCCTTCATCATCGCCGTGGTGCTCGGGGTGCTCTCCGCGAAACGCCAGTACTCGATCTTCGACTACACCACCACGACGCTGAGCTTCATCGGCTACTCCTTCCCATCCTTCCTGTTCGCGCTGTTCCTGCAGGTCGCGGTGGTCCAGATCTTCGTTCGGACCGGGGTGCGGATCTTCCCGATCGGCAACCTCTCCTCCCCCAACCCCGGCACGGGGCTGAGCTTCGTGCTGGACCGGGCCTGGCATCTCGTGCTGCCGATCACCTCGCTGGCGATCTTCTCCGTCGCCAGCTACTCGCGGTACATGCGGGCGTCGATGCTGGAGGTGATCAACTCCGACTACGTGCGCACCGCCCGGGCGAAGGGTCTCCCGGAGCGCACCATCACGATCCGCCACTCCATGCGCAACGCCCTGATCCCCACGGTGACCATCGCCGCGCTGTCCTTCGGGAGCCTGCTCGGTGGGGCGATCGTCATCGAGACCGTGTTCGGCCTGGACGGCATGGGCCGGTACTTCTTCCAGCAGCTGGCCCGGCGAGATCCCTACCCGATCATGGGCTGGCTGACGATCGTCGCGATCGTGATCGTGGTGTTCAACCTCATCGCCGACATCCTCTACGGCTACCTCGACCCAAGGATCCGCTATGACTGAGCGGCCCGAGACCCCGAGGACCGAGCACGGCATCCCGGGACCCCAGGATCAGCCCGTGCCGGCGCCACGCCTCAGCGACGGCGCCGATGAGCTCCCGAGCAACGTCGTCGAGGTGGCGGCGCGCTCCCAGTGGCAGATGTTCCGTCGCAAGTTCTTCCGGCACAAGCTGGCCATGGGCTCGCTGGTGTTCCTGGTCCTGATCGTCCTGGCCGCCTTCAACGCCGAGCGGATCGCTCCCTACAGCTACGACGAGATCGACGTCCTGCGGGCGAACACCCCCCCGACCTTCGAGGGGTTCCACTTCTTCGGCACCGATCAGCTCGGTCGCGACTACTTCAGCCGGGTGCTGTTCGGCACCCGCACCTCGCTCAGGGTCGCCGGTCTGGTCGCGGTGATCTCCACCCTGATCGGGACGGTCACCGGGGCGATCGCCGGCTACTACCGCGGCTGGATCGACTCGCTGCTGATGCGGATCACCGACCTGGTCATCATCGTCCCCGCGCTGGCCATCCTCCTGGTCGCCGCTTCCTTCTTCGGCCAGGGTGACCCGCTGCGCATCGCCGTCATCCTGGCGCTCCTGCTGTGGACCTCGCTCGCCCGCATCGTGCGGGGGGTGTTCCTGAGCCTCAGGGAGAAGGAGTTCGTGCAGGCGGCGCGGGCGGCCGGTGCGAGCGACCTGCGCATCATGTTCCGGCACATGCTGCCGAACACGATCGGTCCGATCGTCGTGAACATGACGCTCGTGCTGGCGGCGGCCATCATCATCGAGGCCACCCTGTCCTTCCTCGGCATCGGGGTGAACCCGCCCGTCCCCGCGCTGGGCGTGCTGATCAACGACGGGCGCAGTTCGATGCAGACCCTGTGGTGGCTGACGATCATGCCGGGGCTGGCCCTGGTCGCCATCGCGCTGTCGATCAACTTCGTCGGTGACGGTCTGCGTGACGCCCTCGACCCGACGCAGCAGGAGTCATGAGCGCCGCCGCCGGCAGTCCGACGCGTCCGGGTGCACCGGGCGTGCCGACGTGGCGCAGCGACGCCTCCCCATCCGCCCACCGCCGCATCGGGGGTACCCAGTGACCGAAGCGCTGCTGTCGATCCGAGGGCTCGTCACCGAGTTCTCCACCCCCGATGGGGTGGTGCATGCGGTCGACGGGGTCTCCTACGACGTCCGGCCCGGCGAGACCGTCGGGGTCGTCGGCGAGTCGGGGTCGGGCAAGTCGGTCACCGTGATGTCGATCCTGCGGTTGATCCCGCAGCCGCCGGGTCGGATCGCCGCGGGTGAGATCCTGCTCGAGGGCCGCAACCTGCTGGAGCTGGACGACGCTGAGCTGCGCAAGGTCCGTGGCCGTGAGATCGCCATGATCTTCCAGGACCCGATGACGTCGCTCAACCCGGTGCTGACCGTCGGCTCGCAGCTCGCCGAGGCGATCCAGACCCACGACGCCAAGGTCACGGATGCGGAGGCACGCCGGCGGGTGGTGGAGCTGCTGGAGCTCGTGGGGGTCCCGAACGCCGCGGCCCGGTTCGGGCAGTACCCCCACGAGTACTCGGGCGGGATGCGACAGCGCGCCATGATCGCGATGGCGATCGCCAACCGGCCGAAGATCCTGATCGCCGACGAGCCGACCACGGCGCTGGACGTGACGATCCAGGCGCAGGTGCTCCAGGTGCTCAAGACCGCCCAGGAGGAGACCCAGGCCGGCACGATCCTGATCACCCACGACCTCGGGGTCATCGCCGAGATGGCCGACCGGGTGGTGGTGATGTACGGCGGCAAGGTGGTGGAGACCGGGACGGTGGACGACATCTTCCACAACCCCTCCCACCCCTACACCCTCGGACTGCTGTCGTCGCTGCCACGGGCCGGCAAGCAGGTCGAGCGGTTGGAGCCGATCCCCGGCCAACCCCCGTCGCTGATCAACCTGCCCGGTGGCTGCTCGTTCCATCCGCGCTGCCGGATGTCCCAGGGACGGGACCGCTGCCGCACGGAGACGCCCGAGCTGGTCCAGCTGGCGGACGGTCGCGCCTCGGCCTGCCACTTCCACGAGGAGCTGCCCGAGGAGATCGCGCGGATCTCCGCGGCGACCGGGGTCGAGATCGACGCCGACGTCGCCAGCGAGCCCGGTGCCGAGCACGGCCGGGAGGAGGACTGATGGCCGCCGAGCAGCTGCCCAGCACGACCGAGCAGGTCGTCACCGGTCCCGGACTGCACGATCGTTCCCCGCTGGGTGACACCATCCTGACCGTCGAGGGGCTCACCAAGCACTTTCCCCTGCGCGGCGGGGTGTTCAACCGCCAGTACGGGGCGGTGTACGCGGTCGACGGGGTGTCCTTCGACGTCAAGGCCGGGGAGACCGTCGGGCTGGTGGGTGAGTCGGGCTGCGGCAAGTCCACCGCGGGTCGGTGCATCGTGCGGCTGCTGGACCCCACCGATGGTCGGATCCTGTTCAAGGGCCACGACCTGGCGGGGATGTCACGACGGACCATGCGCGAGATGCGCCGCGAGATCCAGATCGTGTTCCAGGACCCCTACGCGTCGCTGAACCCGCGGATGTCGGTCAACGAGATCATCGCGGAGCCCCTGCGGATCTACGGCCGCTACCGGGGCGGCGGCCGCGACCGGGTCAAGGAGCTGATGCGCCTGGTCGGCCTCAACCCCGAGCACGGCAACCGGTTCCCCCACGAGTTCTCCGGCGGGCAGCGCCAACGCATCGGGATCGCCCGGGCGCTGGCCCTCGACCCCCAACTCCTGGTCCTCGACGAGCCGGTCTCCGCGCTGGACGTGTCGATCCAGGCGCAGGTGATCAACCTGCTCGAGGAGCTCCAGGACGCCCTCGGGCTCGCCTACCTGTTCATCGCCCACGACCTGTCGGTCGTGCGCCACATCTCGGACCGGGTGGCCGTGATGTACCTCGGCAAGATCGTGGAGTTCGGTGAGACCGAGGACATCTTCACCAACCCCACCCACCCCTACACCCAGGCGCTGCTGTCCGCCGCACCGATCACCGACCCCCGTGACCGGGACAAGATCGACCGGATCATGCTCGAGGGCGACGTGCCCTCCCCCTCGGACCCACCCTCAGGCTGCCGGTTCCGGACCCGCTGCTGGAAGGCCGAGGCCCGGTGCGCCGAGGAGGAGCCACTGCTGATCGACGAGTTCGGCCACGGCCACCCCTCGGCCTGCTTCTTCGCCGAGCCCAAGCAGGTCATCCACGACGCGTGAGGCTCGGGGCCCCGGCCGCCAACGGCCGGGGCATCCCCGCTCACGCGTCAGGACGCGTCAGCCGTCGCGACGGTGACCGACGATCAGCGCGAAGTCCTCGCTGGACAGGCTCGCGCCCCCGACCAGCGCACCGTCGATGTCCGGCTGCGCCATCAGGGCGCGGACGTTGCCGGCCTTGACGCTGCCGCCGTACTGGACCCGCATCCGGTCGGCGACCGCCTGGCCGTACAACGACGCGAGCTCCGAGCGCACGGCCGCGCACATCTCCTGGGCGTCCTCCGGCGTCGCGGTCAGCCCGGTGCCGATGGCCCACACCGGCTCGTAGGCGATGACGACCTCCTCGGCGTCCTCCTCGGTGACCTCGATGCCGGCGAGGCTGCCGCGGAGCTGGGAGACCACCACCTCGACGGCCTGGCCGGCCTCGCGCTGCTCCCGGGTCTCGCCGACGCACAGGATCGGCCGCATCCCGTGGCGACGGATCGCGGCGACCTTGGCGTTGACGATCTCGTCGGTCTCGCCGAACAGCGCACGACGCTCCGAGTGGCCCGCCAGGACGTAGGCCACGTCGAGCCGCTTGAGCATCGGCGGGCTGACCTCCCCGGTGAAGGCCCCCTCGTCCTCGGCGTGGCAGTTCTGCGCGCCGAGCAGGATCGGCAGATGGTCGGACTGGATCAGGGTCTGGATCGACCGGAGCGACACGAAGGACGGGCAGACGACCACGTCCTGGCCCTCGTAGTCCTGCTCCTCGAGGTGGTAGGCCAGCTTCTGCACCAGCTGGATCGCCTCCAGGTGGTCCCGGTGCATCTTCCAGTTCCCCGCCATGATGGGGGTCCGCTCGGCCACGTCTGGCTCCTCGTCCTCGGTGTGGTTGGGTGGATCGGATCGTCTCCGAGCCTAGTCAGCACCATCACCCCCGGGCCGGGCTGTCCCGCCCGGGCGTCCACCGCTGGTGCCGGCGGTCCAGTCGGCGTGCAGCCGGCTGTAGACACCCCCCTGCCCGACCAGCTGCACGTGGGGTCCCCGCTCCACGATCCGGCCCCGGTCGAACACCAGCACCTCGTCGGCCGCCTCCGCGGTCGACAGGCGGTGCGCGACGGTGATCGAGGTCCGGCCGGTGGTCAGCCGGTCGATGGCGCGGCGCAGCCGCACCTCGAGCGCCGGATCGACCGCCGAGGTGGCCTCGTCGAGCACGAGCAGGTCGGGCCGGGCGATCCAGGCCCGGACCAGGGCGACGAGCTGGCGCTCACCCGCGGACAGGCGGTTCCCGCGCTCACCGACCGGGGTGTGGATCCCGGCGGGCAGCTCGTCGATCCACCCGTCGAGCTCGAGCTCGCGGCAGGCGGCCAGGACCTCCTCGTCGCTGGCCTCCGGTGCCCCGTAGCGGATGTTGTCGGCGACGGTCGCGTCGAACAGGAAGCCCTCCTGGGGCACGCTGATCACCCGCGAGCGCAGGCTGGCGAAGGCGATCCGGTCGAGGTCCACCCCGGACAGGCGGATCACGCCCCGGGTGGGGTCGAAGAGGCGGGTCAGCAGCTTCACGAAGGTGCTCTTGCCGGAGCCCGTGGCCCCGACCACCGCGACGCGGGTGCCGGGCGCGATGTCGAGGTCGACCTCGCGGAGCACCGGGTCGCCCCGTCGTTCGCTCCCGGCGTCGCCCCGCGGGTAGGCGAACCAGACGTCGTGGACCGCGACGGCCACCGGCCCCGGCGGGAGCTCGTGGCCGGGGTCGGGATCGACCACCTCCACCGGGGTGTCCAGCACGCCGAGCACCCGTCGGATCCCGGCGGCGGCGGTCTGGGCCTCGTTCAGGACCTCCACCAGCAGCTGGATCGGCTCGATGAACAGCGTGACCAGGAACAGCAGGGCGATCAGCCGACCAGCGGTCAGCTGCCCCGGCTGGACCACCACCCCCACCGCGATCACCATGGCCGTGACCCCGCCGGCGAACAGCTCGGCGGTGGAGAACATCGATGCGCCGACGATCTGGGCCCGGATCTCGGCGCGACGGTGGTCCTCCAGGGCGGCGTCGACCCGGGGCAGGGTGCGGGCCTCCGCTCCGTAGGCCCGGATCGTCTTCAGTCCGCTGATGGCCTCCGACAACGCCGACAGCGCGGCGGCTGATCGTTCCCGCACCCGGTCGTACAGGCGCCGGAGCACCCGCTGGAAGGCCAGCAGTAGCAGGGCGTAGAGCAGGCCGGCGAGCGCGATCAACCCGCCCAGCAGCGGGTCGTAGACCATCATCACCGCCAGCACGAGCGTCAGCTGGGCGGAGCCCACCAGCATGCCGATGCCGCCCCACTCGACGAACTGGGTGATCACCTCGATGTCGGAGGTGACCCGTGCCACCAGCGAGCCGCGACGCTCGCTCTGGA
This sequence comes from Nitriliruptoraceae bacterium, assembly GCA_007131525.1. GTDB lineage: Bacteria > Actinomycetota > Nitriliruptoria > Nitriliruptorales > Nitriliruptoraceae > T1Sed10-7. Next base: position 6,298 of record SLQK01000196.1, read on the forward strand.
GGTGGAGGGTGGACAGCCGGTGGACGTGGGCGAAGGTCGCCACCCGCAGCTCCGCGAGGCCGTGGGCGGCGGCCCGCAGCAGCCGGAACATCGCGGCACGGGTGGCCAGGATCGCCATGAGCACCCCGGCCAGCGCGATCCCGCCGATCGCGGTGATCCGTGCGAGGTCGCCGGTGCCACCGAGCACCTCGACGTCCAGCAGCTGCTGGATCGCGATCGGCACGATGACCTGGCCCGCCGTCCCGACCAGCGCGAGCAGCAGCGTCACACCGAGTCCACGGGTCAGCGACGGCGCCACCTTGGCGGCTCGCCGCAGCGCCTGCAGCAGGTTGACCTGGGATCGGATCACGGGGCCTCGCCCCCACTCGCCCGCGACCCGGTGCCACCCTCCGGGTACTGGCGCCCCTCCCGGCTACGGCGGTGCGGCCGTTCCTGGGCGTCGTCGCGCTGCCGGCGCTCCTGCTCGGAACGTTCGGCGGCGTCCTGCTCGTAGGCCTCCAGCAGCCGTGCGTAGCCGGGGACCGAGGCCAGCAGCTCCTCGTGGGTGCCCGCGGCGCGCACCTGCCCCTCCTCGAGGAACACCACCCGGTCCGCGAGCAGGATCGTGGCCCGGCGCGACGCGACGATCACCACCGTGGAGGGCCGGGTCGCCTGCTTGAGGCCGCGCAGGATCCGAGCCTCGACGGAGGGATCCACCGCCGAGGTGGCGTCATCGAGGATCAGCAGCCGTGGGCGTCGCACCAGCGCCCGGGCCAGGGCGAGCCGCTGCCGCTGCCCCCCGGACAGGGTCGCGCCGCGTTCACCCAGCGGGGTGTCGAGCCCCGCTGGCAGCGCCTCCACGAACACCTCGGCGTTGGCCAGCCGTAGCGCGTCCCGCACCGCGTCGGCGTCCACCGGTGCCCCCAGCGCGACGTTGCCGAGCACCGAGTCGTCGAACAGGAAGGTGTCCTGGGCCACGTAGGCGACCTCGCTCGGGAGCACCCCGGGGGCCAGCGCCCGCAGGTCGGTCCCGTCGAGGTGGAGGGAGCCGGCATCGGGGTCCCACAGCCGTGCCAGCAGCACCGCCAGCGAGGACTTGCCCGATCCCGTCGGCCCGACGATCGCGACGGTGGTCCCCGGCTCGATCGACAGGGACACCTCGGTCAGGACCGGCGCGTCGGGCTCGTAGGCGAAGCTGACGCCCGAGGCCGTGACTCCAGCCGGGCCCACGCTCGCAACTCCCTGGATGTGGCCGTGGGCGACCGGGTCCTCCACCTCCAGCACCCTCGCGACCCGGCGCCATCCGGCCACGCTCTGGCTGGTGTCCCAGAACAGGTAGCCGATCATGCGGATCGGCACGATCAGCAGGGAGAGCAGGTAGGCCACACGGACCAGCTCGCCCGGCGTCAGGGTCCCGTCCACGACCCGCCACGACCCGAGCACCAGGAGCACGATCGCCCCCGCCGAGGGCAGCCCCTCGGTCACGGCCCGGTAGTTGGTCCAGACCCGACCCACCGCGACCAGTTGGTCGCGCAGGTGGTCCGCCGCGGCCTGGAAGCGGGCGCGTTCCTGGTCGGCACGGCCGAGTGAGGTCACCGTCAGCGCGCCGTCGAAGCTCTCGTGGGCGACCGCCGCCACCCGGCCCCGACGTCGCTGGATCTCCTCCATCCCCTCGAAGGTGAGCCACGCCCCCCGCAGGTCGATGGCGACCACCACGACGAGCAGGGCCAGCGCGGTGGCGCCCAGCAGGGGGTCGGTGATCGTGATGACGGCGACCGCCGCCACCAGCAGCCCCACCACGCCCGTGGCGAAGGGCAGGGGCGCCAGCACGAAGGTGGTCTGTCGGGTGTCGACGTCGGCGGTGGAGAGCAGGTCGCCGACCCCGTGCCGCTCGTAGGCCCTGAGGGAGGTGCCGAACAGGCGGCGGATCAGCTGGCGGCGGAGATCGGTCTGCGCGGTGACCTGCAGCGCGGTCGCGGCCCCGCGGCGCAGGATGATCGCCACGGCCTTCCAGAGCGCGACGCCCAGCAGCAGCCACACCACCGGCGCCAGCCGGCCGCGGACCGGCTCCCCGGCCTCGAGGACCGGGACGATGAGATCGTCGGTGGCGGCGCCGACGACCAGCGCGCTCGCCACGATGGCGCCGGTGAACAGCAGCGCACCCGCGATCGCCAGCAGGAACCGTCCCGGCGTCCCGCGGACCAGGCGCACGACCAGACGCACGCCGAGGCGGACGACCTGCCAGGGGCTGGTCGTCGCGGTCAGGACGGGGTCGGTGGACAGGGCGCTACCGATCGTGGCGGCGTCGAGCCGGCCCACGCTACCGCGTCGGGGTGGTGGTCACGACCCACGGGGAGGGCCCGGCGCCGAGGCGCCGGGCCCATGGGGGCGGTGGTCGCGGCTCAGCTCCGCAGTGCGACCACGCCTGGCAGCTCCTTGCCCTCGAGCAGCTCGAGGGAGGCCCCACCGCCGGTGGACACGTGGTCCACCTTGTCATCCAGGCCGAAGGCCCGGATCGCGGCCGCGGAGTCGCCGCCGCCGACGACGGTGAAGCCGTCGGAGTTGGCGATCGCCTCGGCGACGGTCAGGGTGCCCGCCGCGAAGGCCTCCCACTCGAACACGCCCATCGGACCGTTCCAGAACACGCTGCCGGCACCGGTGATGGCCGTCGCGTAGGTCGCAGCGGTCTCCGGGCCGACGTCGAGCCCCATCTGGTCCGAGGGGATCTCCCCCACCCGGACGGTGGTCGCCGGGGCGTCCTCGGCGAACTCCGGTGCGACGACCACGTCGGTGGGCAGCAGCACCTCGACCCCACGCTCACGGGCCGCGGTGACCAGCCGGCCCACGGTCTCGACCTGATCGGTCTCGACCCGGGAGGCGCCGACGTCGACACCCTCGGCCACCAGGAACGTGAAGGCCATGGCCCCGCCGACCGCGATGGCGTCCACCCGTTCGAGGAGGTTCTCGAGCACGGTGAGCTTGTCGCTGACCTTGGCGCCCCCGAGCACCGCCACGTAGGGGCGGGCCGGGTCCTCGAGCAGGCCACCGAGCACGTCCAGCTCCCGCTCGAGCAGGAGGCCGGCGTAGCCCGGGATGCGGGCCGGGATGCCCGAGATGGAGGCGTGGGCCCGGTGGGACGCACCGAAGGCGTCGTCGACGTAGACGTCGGCCAGCGACGCGAGCGCCGCGGCGAAGTCGTCGTCGTTCTTCGTCTCCCCCGGGTGCCAGCGCAGGTTCTCCAGCAGGAGCACCTGGCCCGGGCGCAGCGCCGCGGCCTTGGCCTGGGCGTCCTCACCCACCACGTCGGTGGCGGTGAGCACCTCGGTGGACAGCAGTTCCTGCAGGCGCGTGCCCACGGCGGCCATGGAGGATGCCGGGTCCGGCTCCCCCTTCGGCCGACCGAGGTGCGAGGCCACGATGACGCTCGCACCCTGGTCGAGCAGCGCCCGCAGGGTCGGCACCGACGACTGCACCCGCAGATCGTCGGTGATCGCCCCATCGCGCAGCGGCACGTTCAGGTCCGCGCGGACGAAGACCCGCTTGCCCTCGGCGTTGAGGTCCGGCAGCGTGCGGACCCCTGCGAGCAGTTCGGAGGTCACAGGCGGTCCCCCACGAACTTGGTGAAGTCGGCCAGACGGGTCGAGTAGCCCATCTCGTTGTCGTACCAGCCGAGCACCTTCACCATCTTGCCGGCGGCGATCGTCGCGAGGCCGTCGAAGATGCAGGAGTGGGGGTTGCCGATGATGTCGACCGACACGATCGGGTCCTCGGTGTACTCGAGGATGCCCTGCAGCGGGCCCTCGGCCGCAGCCTTGACGGCGGCGTTCAGCTCCTCCTTGGTGACCTCCTGGTTCAGCACCAGGGTGAGGTCGGTGGCGGAACCGGAGGGCACGGGCACGCGCATCGCGTAGCCGCTCAGGCGACCCTCCATCTCGGGCAGCGCCAGCGAGGCGGCCTGGGCGGCACCGGTGGTGGTCGGCACCATCGAGATGGCGGCGGCCCGGGCGCGACGCGGGTCCTTGTGGGGCGCGTCGTGGATGCGCTGGTCGCCGGTGTAGGCGTGGATCGTGGTCATGAGGCCCTGCTCGATCCCGAAGGCCTCGTGGATCACCTTGGTCATCGGCACCACCGAGTTGGTCGTGCACGAGGCCATGGAGATGACGTCGTGGGTCGCGGGGTCGTACTCGTCCTCGTTGGCGCCCATGACGATGGTCTTGTCCTCACCCTTGGCGGGTGCGGAGATGATGACCTTCTTGGCGCCACCGGCGAGGTGCTTGGCGGCGGCGTCACGCTGGGTGAAGAAGCCGGTGGACTCGACGACGATGTCGACGCCCAGCTCGCTCCAGGGCAGGTTGCCGGGGTCGCGCTCGCTGAGCACCTTGATGCGCTTGCCGTTGACGACCAGATCCGAGCCGTCCACCTCGACGGTCCCGTCGAAGCGGCCGTGGACGCTGTCGTACTTCAGCAGCATGGCCAGCGCGGTGGTGTCGGTCAGGTCGTTGACCGCCACGATGTCGAGATCGATGCCCTCCTTCAAGGTCGCGCGGAGGAAGTTACGGCCGATACGGCCGAAGCCGTTGATGGCGACGCTCACGGACATGGTTGGAAGCTCCCGTTCGTTGGGGTGGTCTCGTCCGGCGGCTGCGGGCGGGGCCCGCTGGAGCGCCGGGGCCGAGGTGGGTGGTGGGGTCAGGAGGGACCGCCACCCGGGCGCGCGCTGGGCTGCACGGCGGATGGACCGTGCGTCCCGCGCTCACGTGCGACCCTACCACCGGGCTCAGGCCCGGGTCACGGGTCCTCCGGCTCCCCTTCGGCCGTGTCCGTCGCCTCTGCGAGCTGCTCCAGGCGGCGCAGCCGACGGTGGATCGCGGACTTGCCGACCGGGGGGTCCAGCAGGCAGCCGAGCTCCGCCAGGGAGGCCTCCGGGTTGGCCAGCCGGACCAGCGCGACCTCCCGCGCCGCATCGTCCAGCCCGACCCACCCGACCGCGCGGATGGCCCGCTCCACCGCGGCGACCTGGGCGGCGCTGGCCTCGATCGTGCGCCGGAGGTTGGCCCGGTCGGCGTTGGCCAGCCGGTTCGCGTCCGAGCGGAGCTGGCGGCGCAGCCGGTGCTCCTCCGCCTCGAGGTAGGCCCCGACGGCTCCGACGGCGGCCAGCAGCTCGCTGATGGCCGCACCGGACTTGAGCACGATCCGGGTCCGGCCCGACTCCGACAGCGCCGGCTGCGCTCCGATGATGCCCGCCACCAGCTCCGCGAGCCACTCCCCCACCCGGCGATCGCCGACCGCGATCTCCAGGTGCGCCTCGCGCCCCGGACGGGACAGCGACCCGCCGCCGAGCAGCGCACCGCGCACCAGCGCGACCCGGTGCACCTCGCTGAGCGGCCCTGGCGGGGCCGCGCTCGGTCGGCCCTGGCGATCGAGGACGCCGAGCTCGGTGCCGACCGAGCGGCTGGCGGTGCCCAGCACGACCGCGTACCGGGGGCTGTGGCGGACCTCCCCCGCACCGCGGACCTGGAGCTCGGGTCGGTGCCCGAAGCCGTGCACGACCAGGGCGTGGGCGCGACGGGCGACCGCGCCCGAGCCGGTGACGATCCGGATCTCCGGGCCGGTCTCGCTCCCGCCGCGCAGGGTCAGGGTGCCGGCGGTGCGCAGCAGCCCGGTCAGCTCCCGCCGCGCCGTGCCCCGGCCCCCGGGTGGCAGGCGGGACAGCTCCTGCCGCACCGCTTCGGTGAAGGAGCCGGCGGGCACCGCGCTCACCTGAGCCGTTGGGAGAGCGCCACCAGGGCATGGGCGAGGGCAGCCGGGTCGTGCCCGTCCTCACCGTCCACCAGGTCCACGGCGTGGACGACCTCGATCTGCTCGGTGAGCCGTGGGTCGGTGGCCTGCAGCACCCGGCCGGGACCGCTCGGCCGGGGCCCGTCGTGGGCCAGCAGCCCGTCGATGCGGACCTCCGGGACGTGGTCGGCCAGGACGTCGAGGTGGTCGAGCAGCGACATGCCCTCGGTCTCGCCGGGCTGCTCGCGCAGGTTGGCCACCAGCAGCACCGGCGCTGCCGCCTGCTGCACGGCCGTGGCGATGCCGGGTACGAGCAGGTTCGGCAGCAGGCTCGTGTACAGCGAGCCGGGGCCCAGCACGATGAGCTCGGCCTCGGCGATGGCGCTGACCGCCGCCGGGGTGGCGGCCGGGGCGGGCGGGGTGAGCCAGACCCGGCGCAGCCGCGAGGTCCCCGCGATCGCCGCCTGGCCCCGCACGCCGCCGGCGGCGGAGCTGGCACACAGGGTGACGTGCTCGGTCGTGCACGGCAGGACCCGTCCGGCGACACCGAGGTGCATCGACAGCTCGTCGAGGGCAGCGACCAGGTCACCGCCGTGGAGCTCCTGCAGGGCGACCAGGATCAGGTTGCCTAGGCTGTGGCCGGCCAGCTCACCCCGGGGGAAGCGGTAGGCCACCACCTCGGCGAGCCGTGAGCGGTGCGCGAGCGCGGTGATGGCCATCCGCAGGTCACCGGGCGGCAGGACATCGAGGTCCCGGCGCAGCCGCCCGGAGGAGCCACCGTCGTCGGCGACGGTGACCACGGCGGCGACCTCGTCGGCGATCGAACTGAGCGCCATCAGCGAGCGCGACAGACCGTGCCCGCCCCCGATGGCCACGGCCCGATCGACCCAGTGCCCGGGCGCGCTCACTCCGCACCGAGGTCGCGGTGCTTGACCTCGACCGGCAGGTCGAAGGTGTCGGCCAGGTAGCGACCGAAGTCCTCGGCCAGGGCCACGGAGCGGTGCTTGCCGCCGGTACAGCCGATCGCGATCGTCAGGTAGCGCTTGCCTTCGGTGATGTAGCCGGGCACGAGGATGTCGAGGAGCCGCTCCGTGGCCTCCACGAAGGGCGCCGTCGTGGGCTGACCGAAGACGTAGTCGCGGACCTGAGGGTCACGGCCGTTGAACCCGCGGAGCTCCTCCACCCAGTGGGGATTGGGCAGGAACCGGACGTCGAGCAGCAGGTCGGCCTCCCGTGGGCTCCCGCGCTTGAACCCGAAGGACACCACGTCGATCCTGAGCGGTGCGCTGGAGGCGTCGTCCACCAGGGCGAGCACCCGCTCCCGGAGCTCGTGGACGTTGAGGTCGCTGGTGTCCACGATCAGGTCCGCCAGGCCCCGGAGCTCGGAGAGCTGGGCCCGCTCGGCCCGGATCCCCTCGATCACCCCGGCCTCGACCGCCGCGGGATGGCGACGGCGGGTCTCGGCGTAGCGGCGGATCAGGGCCTCGTCGTCGGCGTCGAGGAACAGCACCCTCACGTCGGCCTCGCTGCGCTGCAGGTCCCGGATCGTGTCGACCAACTCGGAGAAGAACTCCCGCCCCCGGACGTCGGCGACCACGGCCAGCTTGGTCACCGAGGAGCCGGGTGCGAAGGCCAGCTCGGTGACCCGCTCGATCAGCGTCGGTGGGAGGTTGTCGATCACGAACCAGCCCAGGTCCTCGACCGCGTTGGAGGCCGTGGAACGGCCGGCGCCGGACAGCCCCGTGATCACGAGGATCCGGGGTCGCTGGCCCTCGACGTCGCTGACCCGCTGCTCGCCGGGCTCGTCGGTGGTCGCAGCTGCCACGGTCGGCGTCTCGGTCACGTCGGCTCCTGCCGTGCTCCAGCGGCCCCGGTGCCGTCCTTCAGGTGCTGGTGGACGGTCCTGGCCAGCGTACGGGACAGGCCCGGCACCTCGGCGAGTTCCTCCTCCGTGGCCCGCCGCAGCGCCGCCACGGAGCCGTACCGGGTCAGCAGCGCGGCCCGCCGGGTGGGCCCGATCCCGGGGATGTCGTCCAGCACCGAGGTGGTGACCGCCGAACGACGGCGGGTGCGCTGGTAGGTCACGGCGAACCGGTGCGCCTCGTCCCTGAGCCGCTGCACCAGGTAGAGCGCCTCGGAGCCCCGGGGCAGGACGACCGGAGGCCCGCCCTCGGGGCGGTGCAGCTCCTCGAAGCGCTTGGCGAGCGCGACCACCGCCACGTCGTCCACGCCGGTGGTGGCGATGCCCTCGAGGGCGGCCGACAGCTGGCCGGGGCCACCGTCGATCACCACCAGGTTGGGGGGGTAGGCGAACCGGGGTTGCTCCTCACGGGTCGCCACCGGCTGGGCACGCTCCTCGACCAGGCGGGCGAACCGTCGCCGCAGGACCTCGCGCATCGCCGCGACGTCGTCGTTGGCGTCCACCGACAGCTTGAAGCGGCGGTACTCGCTCTTGCGGGGCAGCCCGTCCTCGAAGACCACCATCGACCCGACCACCTCGGTGCCGCCGAGGTGGCTGATGTCGTAGCACTCGATCCGTAGCGGCGCCTCCTCCAGCGCGAGCGCGTCCTGGAGCTCCTTGAGGGCCCGGCTGCGCGCGTCGAAGTCGCTGGCGCGCTGCAGGCGGGTGCGCTGGAAGGCCTCGCGGGCGTTGTTCGTGACCGTGGTGAGCAGCTCCAGCTTGGGCCCGCGCCGGGGGACGTGGAACCGGACCCGGGCGGTCGGGCGCCCCCGCCGTCCCTGCCGCTGCTGCCGGCGCTGCTCGGCCAGCAGCATCGACAGGGGCTCGGCGTCGGCGGGCAGCACCGGCACGACGACCTGGGGCGGGACCTCGTCGGGACGCTCCGCGTACAGCTGGAGCAGGAAGGAGGTGAGCAGCTCGGGTGTGGTCAGCGGTTCCACCTTGTCGACCGTCCAGCCCTTGCGGCCCACCAGCCGGCCACGGCGGACGAAGAACGCCTGCACGCTGGCCTCGAGCTCGTCCTCGTACACCGCCACCACGTCGAGATCCTCGTCGCGGTCGGTGACCACCTGCTGCTGCTCCAGGGCCCGGCGGGCCGCCAGCAGCTGATCGCGGCGGCGAGCGGCGGCCTCGAAGTTGAGCTCGACGGCCGCCGCCTGCATCTGGGCCTCGAGCTCGGCCAGCACCGGGGCGGTGTCACCGTCCAGGAAGCGTGCGAGCCCGTCGACCAGCTCCCGGTGCTCGTCGTGGTCGATCTCGCCCGTGCAGGGCGCCGCGCAGCGGTCGATGTGGTGGAGCAGGCAGGGCCGGTCGGTGCGCTCGGCACGGTCGTACACCCCCTGGGAGCAGGTGCGGACCGGGAACACCCGCAGCAGCAGGTCCAGGGTCTCCCGGATCGCGTAGGCGTGGGCGTAGGGGCCGAAGCGCCGGTCACCCGCGGCCACCCGCCCCCGGGCCACCCGCGCTCGGGGCACGGCCTCGGAGGTGGTGAGCACCAGGTGGGGGTAGGACTTGTCGTCGCGGTAACGGACGTTATACCGCGGCCGGTGCCGCTGTATCAACGTGTACTCGAGGTGGAGGGCTTGAACCTCGGTATCCACGACGATCCACTCGACCGCGGCGGCGGCCTCCAGCATCGCCCGGGTGCGGGTGGCCAGCCCCGTCGGCGACTGGAAGTAGGAGCTGACCCGGGACCTGAGCGACTTGGCCTTGCCGACGTACACCACGCGCCCGTCGCCGTCCCGGAACAGGTAGCAGCCGGGACCCTCGGGGATGGTCCCGGGTTCGGGGCGGAACGCTGCTGCGGGGTGGGCCACCCGGGTGAGGGTAGTGCCACCAGGCACCGCCGTTAGGCTGCAGCGGGCGAGGGAGGGCACAGCGTGGACGCGTTGCTGGCACAGGCCGGGGTGACCGAGGTGTGTGGCCCGAGCGAGGAGGCCGAACGGCTCTGCGTGCTGGTGTACGACCTGACCGGCAACGATGCCCTGGCACGGGCCGCAGGTGTCGGCTCGACCGCGGTGTGGATCGTGTTCGTGGTGCTCGGGGCGATGCTGGCGACCCGCGTCAGCCGGATGATCGTGGAGCGCTACAGCGCCCGGCTGGAGGAACGGACCACCCGCCGCCTCCAGCAGGCCCATGAGCGGGGGGCGATCAGCGACACGCAACGCTTCCGGACGCGGCGGCTCCAGCGGCTGCAGGCCGTCTCCGGGGTCGTGCGCGGCGTGCTGGGGGTCGTGATCTGGGCGACGGCCCTGCTGTTCATCGTCGAGCTGCTCGGGATCCCCCTCCAGCCGCTGCTGGCGGGAGCCGGGCTGGCCACCGTCGTGATCGGGTTCGGTGCCCAGCAGCTCGTGCGCGACGTGCTCGCCGGTATCGCCATGCTGATCGAGGACCAGTACGGCGTCGGTGACTGGATCGAGGTCGATGGGCGTTTCGGGGTGGTGGAGCGGGTCGGGCTGCGCTCCACCGCGTTCCGCGACGTCGACGGCGTCGTGCACCACGTCCTCAACGGCTACATCCAGCGGGTCGGCAACCTGTCCCAGGAGTGGGCCCGCGCGACCCTGGACGTCCCGATCGCCCTGGACGCCGACGTCGCCGCGGCGAAGGCGTTGATCAACAAGGTCGCCACCGACCTGGCCGCCGACCCGGTGTGGGGCCAGGACGTGATCGGTCCGCCCGAGGTGTGGGGGGTGCAGGAGTTCGGCCCCGACGGGGTGCGCATCCGCGTCGTCATCCCGACCAAGCCGCTGAGGAACTGGGACCTCACCCGCCAGCTCCGGGAGCGGCTCAAGATCGCCTTCGACGCCGCCCGCATCCGGATGCCCGGTCAGCTCGTCGACCTGGGTGGCCAGCAGCGGGGCTACGCGGTGGTCACCGGCCGGGCCGATCCCGACGGCGAGGTGCTCCCCCGACGCCACGCCCTCGTGCCCCCCGACGCCGGCCCACTGGACCGACCGGATCACGAGGAGCCACCGGGTGCACCGAGCGAGCCCGAGGACGCCACCCCCGCCGCAGCATCGGATCCGACCGACCCCGGGCACCGGCCCGACGGGGCGGTGGCCGAGCCCGAGGACGCCACGATGGTGCTGCGACTGCACCAGGGACCCCGCGCCCGGCCCGACTGACCCCGCGCCCGGCCGACTGACCCCGCCCCGGCCGGACTGACCCCGCCCCCGCCCGACGGCACCGCACGCGTCGAGGTGGCGGCCGCCTTGATGCGGCCGCTGATGCCGCGGCCGATGCCAGGATCGCAACGATGCGGCCTGTTGGTGGTCGTTCCGTTGCGATCCGAGCAGGGGTGGCCGCCGCGGATGCCAGGATCGCAACGATGCGACCCGTTGGTGGTCGTTCCGTTGCGATCCGAGCAGGGGTGGC
>SLQK01000242.1 GCA_007131525.1 Nitriliruptoraceae bacterium
CCGCCACTGACCGTTTCCGCCCCTTTCTCCCCGCCCCCGACGCCCCGCAGGAGGTCACCGAGGTGTCCGCTCGCATCCTTGACGGCAAGGCCTTGGCCACCGAGGTCCGCGCCCGCATCGCCGACGACGTCGCCCGGCTCACCGCCGAGCACGGCATCCGTCCCGGCCTGGCGGCGGTGATCGTCGGCGACGACCCGGCCTCCCAGGTCTACGTCGGCATGAAGCACCGGGCCAGCGAGGCCGCCGGGATGCGCTCGGAGCAGCACGTCCTGCCTGCCGACACCTCCCAGGAGGACCTCGAGGCCCTGGTGCGCCAGCTCAACGACGACGATGCGGTCGACGGCATCCTGGTGCAGCTTCCACTGCCCGACCACCTCGATGCCCGGGCCGTGCAGGAGCTGATCGTCCCGGCCAAGGACGTGGACGCGCTCAACCCCTACACCGCCGGCCGGCTCGCCATCGGGGATCCGACCTTCCTGTCCTGCACCCCCTACGGGGTGCTGGAGCTGCTGGCGCACGCCGGGGTGGAGATCTCGGGGGCGAACGTGGTGATCGTGGGGCGCTCGAACCTGGTGGGGCGTCCCCTGTCGGTGATGCTCACCCTGAAGGGCCGCGATGCCACGGTGACCCTGGCCCACTCCCGTACCCGCGATCTCCCCGCGGTGTGCCGGGGCGCCGACGTGATCGTCGCTGCTGCGGGACAGATCGGGCTGATCACCGCGGACATGGTCCGGCCGGGGGCGGTGGTGATCGATGTCGGCACGAACCGAGGCGAGGACGGCAAGCTCGTCGGCGACGTCGCCTTCGACGAGGTCGCCGAGGTGGCGGGCGCCATCACCCCCGTGCCGGGTGGCGTTGGGCCGATGACCGTGACCATGCTGCTGCAGAACACCCTCGAGGCTGCCCGTGCCCGGCGGGGGCTGCCGCAGCGCTGACCCGGGCCACCTGGCCGGGGCCACCTGGCGTCGCGGGCCGGTCCCCGTCCGCGTGGCCCGGGCCACCTTTCGTCGTGGGCCTGGCGTCGCGGGCTCAGCGCGCCCGCGCGACCCCGCTGATCGCGGGCACGGTCGGGCCGCGACGGCTGAGCTCCCAGCTGTCCACCTCGGAGACGTCGAACCCGCCACGGGCCAGCGTGGACCGCGTGTCACGGTCGAGGTGGCAGCCTCGGGCGACCACCCGCCATGCCGGCGTCAGTCGCCGCTGCCACCGGGCCCGGCGAGGTGATCGGTCGACGACGTGCTCGATGACGAGCAGCCGGCCGCCGGGCCGGAGCACCCGATGCAGCTCAGCGACGGCGGCCGCAGGGTCCTCGACCGTGCACAGCACGAGCGTGGCCACCGCGACGTCGACGCTGTGGTCGGGGAGCGGGAGCGACTCGGCGGTGGCACCCACCACCTCGATGTCGGCGGGGTGGTCGGCGGCACGGCGCCGCAGTCGCCGGGCCAGCGCCGGATCGGGCTCGACGGCGATGACGCGGCGGACCGCCTCCGGCAGGTGCGCGAGGTTCGCGCCCGTGCCCGCCCCGATGTCGAGCACCTCGTCGCTGAGGCTGCTGAGGAGTTGGCGCCGCCGCTCGCCCAGCCGGCCGGTCTCCAGGGACGACATGACCGGGTCGTAGGCTGCGGCGAAGAGGTGCTGGTACAGCGACACCGCAGCGCTCCTTGCCCGTCCGACAGGGTCGGTGTCGCCAGCTCGTGGCTAGGCTCGGCGACCCGTTCCGAACGCTACTCGCAACCACCAGGAGCCCGTCCATGAGCTCACCCGTCCGAGTCACCGTCACCGGCGCTGCTGGCCAGATCGGGTACGCGCTGCTGTTCCGTATCGCGTCCGGTCAGATGTTCGGGCCCGACGCGCCCGTCGAGCTGCGTCTGCTGGAGATCACCCCGGCGCTGTCCGCCCTCGAGGGCGTGGCCATGGAGCTCAACGACTGCGCGTTCCCGCTCCTGGCTGGCATCGAGATGACGGACTCGGCGGAGGTGGCCTTCGACCGCACGAACGTCGCCTGCCTGGTCGGCGCGAAGCCGCGAGGGCCGGGGATGGAGCGGGCCGATCTGCTGAAGGACAACGGTGCCATCTTCACCGGCCAGGGTCGGGCGATCTCCGGCGGTGCGGACGACGTGCGGGTCGCGGTGGTCGGCAACCCGGCGAACACCAACGCCCTCATCGCCGCGGCCAACAGCGAGGGGGTCCCGTCGGAGCGCTTCACCGCGATGGTGCGGCTGGACGAGAACCGCGCGAAGAGCCAGCTGGCCGCCAAGGCCGGCGTGCCCGTGGCCGAGGTGACCAACCTGGCGGTGTGGGGCAACCACTCGCCGACGATGGTCCCCGACTTCGAGAACGCCCGCATCGGTGGGCGGCCCGCCACCGAGGTGATCACCGATCGCGCCTGGTTGGAGGGGGAGTTCCTCACCACCGTCCAGCAGCGGGGCAAGGCCATCATCGACGCGCGCGGCGCGTCGTCCGCCGCGTCGGCCGCCAGCGCGCTGGTCGACCACGTGCGCAACTGGACGGGTGGCGCTCCGACCGCCGAGGGTGACTGGGTGTCGATGGCGGTGCCCTCCGACGGCTCCTACGGCGTGCCCGAGGGTCTGATCTCCGGGTTCCCGGTCACCACTGATGGCGCCGGGACCTACGAGATCGTGCAGGGGCTCGAGCTGTCGCCCTTCGCCCAGGGCAAGCTCGAGGCCACGGTCGCCGAGCTGGAGGAGGAGCGGGCCGCGGTCGCGGACATGCTCTGAGGCCTGCCCGCCGAGGTGCCCTTGAGGTGGCCTCCCGGGGCCTCCCGGGGCCTCCCGGTGGCCTTGAGGTGGCCTCCCGGGGGCCTCGCCGGGGCCTCGGGGTGCAAGGTCGTGAGAAGCAGCGGATATCCGCTGCTTTTCGCGTGCTCGGCGGCTCCGTGGCCGGCTGCGCCCTACGGGCCCGCGACTTCCAGCGGATAGTCGCTGCTTCTCGCACACCGGCCGGCCGGCGGCCGCCCCACCGGCCGCCCGCGACCCCCGGCCGCCCGCGCGCGGACACCCGCCGGCGCCCCGCCGATCGGGTGGGTCAGGTCAGCTCGCGAGGCCGGATGCCGTACCGGTGCACGTCCCCCCGACGCTCGCTGCCGTCGTCGAAGCGCAGGAGCATGGCCTCGGCGGCGACCCCCTCCAGCGTGAAGCCGAGAGCGCGGGCCACGGCGTTGGACCCCGGGTTCTCGGCGGCGCAGATGAGCTCGACGTAGGCCAGCGCCAGCTCCTTGAAGGCCCACTGCAGTAACCGCCGGGTGCTGCGGACCGCGATGGCCTGCCGGCGCGCGTCAGGTGCCACCCAGTAGCCGACCTGGCCGCTGAGATCACGGCGGTCGATGCCGAGGCCGGCCGCCGCGAGCACCTGGTCGTCGTCCCGCACGACCACGAGGTGGGCGCCCCGACCCTCCTCCAGCGCCTCCGCGGCCAGTCGCACGAAGGCCCGCGCGTCCTCCTCACCGTAGGGGGAGGGGACCCGGGTCCACCGTTGGATCTCCGGGTCCTGGCAGACCGCGGCGATGCGGGCGATGTCCCGTTCGGTCGGCGGGCGCAGGCGGAGCTCGTCGACACGCAGGTCGGGGACCTCGATGGCCGTCATCAGGCGCTCCGGTGGTCTCGCCGGCTGGTGGGCCGCGCTGCTGCGCACGTCGCACGGCAGCGTCGACACGGCCGACCTCGATGTCGACGCTACCGTTGCGCCCCCGCTGCGTGGCGGCGGTCGCGCCCGGCACGACCGACCCCCTCAGCCCGCCACGACCAGCGACCGGCAGCCGGCACGACCGACCCCCTCGGACCGGCACGATCAGCGACCGGCACCCTGACCCTCCCGTCATCCCACCTGCGAAGCGAGGCCGAACGTGACACGCGTGTTCTCGGGCATGCAGCCCTCGGGTGACCCCCACCTCGGCAACCTGCTGGGGGCCTGGGTCAACTGGGTGTCGATGCAGGAGGACCGTGACTGCGTCTACTGCGTGGTGGACCTGCACGCGATCACCTCGCCCACCGAGCACGACCCGGCGACGCTGCGCGATCGCACGATCGAGTTGGCCACGGGGATGCTGGCCGTCGGCGTGGACCCGGAGCGCTCGATCCTGTTCGTCCAGTCCCATCTCCACGAGCACGCCGAGTGCACCTGGCTGTTCAATTGCGTGACGGGCTTCGGTGAGCTGCGCAAGATGCCCCAGTTCAAGGAGAAGGCCTCGGGGCAGGGCGAGTCGGTGAGCGTCGGGCTGTTCGACTACCCGGTCCTGCAGGCCGCCGACATCCTGCTCTACCACGCCGACGAGGTCCCGGTCGGCGAGGATCAGCGCCACCACATCGAGCTGGCACGCGACATCGGCCAGCGGTTCAACCACCGCTTCGCGCCCGCTGACGACCCGGTCTTCACCCTGCCCAAGGCCGTCCACCCCCGCGCGGCGGCTCGGGTCATGGATCTGCAGGACCCGACGGTGAAGATGTCGAAGTCCGCCGCCAGCGACAAGGGCATCATCTACGTCCTCGACGAGCCCAAGCGCATCGAGAAGAAGATCAAGAGCGCGGTGACCGACTCGGCTGACGACATCCGCCACGATCGCGAGGCCAAGCCCGGGGTGTCCAACCTGCTGGAGATCCTCTCGGCGGCGACGGGGCGCGACGTGCAGGAGCTGGCGGCGGAGTACGACGGCGGCGGCTACGGCAGGTTCAAGGCGGCGGTGGCAGAGGCCGTGATCGAGATGCTGCGTCCCACGCAGACCCGGTACGAGGAGCTGGCCGGCGATCCCGGCGAGGTGGCACGCATCCTCGCCGACGGTGCGGACCGGGCTCGCGCGGTCGCGGCGCCGACCCTGGCACGCGCCAAAGACGCGATCGGGCTGCTGCCGGCGGGCTGAGCGCGGCCCGCCGGGGGCCGGTCGCGGCCTGTGGCGCCGGTGCGGGCGGGGGGTTGGGGGGCTGCGA